>NZ_RQGQ01000017.1:600000-833227 GCF_004770265.1 Leptospira congkakensis | reverse complement strand
TCTCCTATTGTATTTAGAAAGTTATATGAAAAGCGATGTGCTTAATTTATTGTCCGAAATAAACGGGGAATACCAGATTGGAGCGGATAGCGCGGTCGTGATAGAATGGAATTTTTATTCGCATAACAAATACGAGGCGCCCAAATCTTTCTGCATCAGAAACATTAAAACAAAATTAGATTTCCTTCATTGGGCATAAAAAAACCCACCAAAAGGTGGGTTTGATTTAGAGAAAGGTCTCTAATTTAAGAGTGAATTTTCTTATTTAGAAACGACTTGAAAAGTCACACGACGGTTGATCGCGTCTTTTTCATCAAAACCAGAAATTGGCTTAGAAGAACCAGCAGCTTTTGTCACCAATCGGTCAGCAGGGATTCCTTGTTTTACAAGTGCGTCTTTCACTGCATCAGAACGAATTTGTGAATAGTATCCGTTTCCTTTTTTAGCACCTTCTGCTTCTTCTGGACCAGATGCATCTGCGTGACCAGTCACTTCAAGAGCGTATCCTTCAGGAAGTTTTGCAATAGCATCTTTGATGTAAGAAACGTTGTCTTTTGCCCAAGTTTTGAAATCTTCTGCTTGGATGTCCGCTTGTTTGTAGCTAAAACCTCTGCGACGAACACCATCTGGATAGCGGTAGTCTTTGAGTGCTACATTGATTTCGTCCAAAAGAGCTGCATTGAGATCTCTGGAAGATACAGTGGATGTTGTTCCCGTAGTGGAAGTTGTGTCTTTCGGAGTTTCTTTTTCTTCAGAAGACGAACAATTCGTTAATGAAAGCGAAAGACCTGCGAGGAGGATGAGGCTTAAAAAAAATCCTTTTTTCATCAGTTGACCTACCTTAATGTTTCCATAGTTTAGTTCTTTTCATTAGATAACAACCGAAAATGCAAATATTTGTAACTGTTTCCGAAGATTATGACCAAAGTCGCCTGGATGTCTTTCTAAAAGACAATGCCGGAGACGATCTCAGCCGTTCTACCGTTCAAAAGTGGATTGATTCTGGATTTGTGACAAACAAAACCAAAGAACAACTGGCCACTAAAAACGGATATAAGGTGACTCTTGGTGAAGAGTACGTCGTGAATGTGATCGCAAGACCCCCTTCTCGGCTCGAACCCATTCCCATGGACATTCCTGTTCTTTATGATGAGGACGAATTTATGGTTATCCATAAAAAAGCGGGGATCGCTTGCCACAGTGGACCAGGTGATGACCAACCTTCTCTTGTGAATGGATTATTACACCAATTCAAAAACCTATCAGCCACAGGCGGTGAACGTCGTCCAGGAATTGTGCATCGATTGGACAAACCAACAGAAGGGGTTCTCATCATTGCGAAAACCGATCGTGCCCATGCAGCACTTTCCAAAATGTTCCAAGATAGGCTTGTAGATAAAACCTATTACGCTTGGGTTCTCCAAGCTCCCGTGGAGTCCGAAGGAACTGTCAATCTACCCATTGGTCGCCATCCCGTAGAACGAGTGAAGATGTGTGTAAGAGAAGATGGGCGAATGGCTATCACTCATTATAAAACGGAAAAAATTGTCCAAACACAAACAGGTCGTAAATTTAGTTTGATGAAACTAGGGCTTGAGACAGGTCGTACCCACCAAATTCGTGTTCATATGGCGAAGATTGGTTGCCCTGTGGTTGGAGATACTTTGTACTCTCGTTCCGCAAAGGATTATACTCAGTATGGACTATTACTTTTTGCCAAACGATTGGAATTCCCACATCCTTTCATTCCCGACAAACGAATCTTAGTAGAATTGGAATTTCCAGAAAGGTTTAAAACTTTTGAAAGGAAATGTCCTAGTTATTGAGAAATTTAAAACCGATTTTTATACTTTTGGTTCTATTTGGCGCCTTTCATTTGTTTTATGGTGCCATTTACGAAAATCATTTAGGGGAAGGAACAGATAGCGATGTTCTTTATCCGTTTCTTTTTGCTCGTGATTTTTGGGCGGGAGGAATCAGAGGTTGGAACCTTCCCCCATCTTCCGGTCTGTTTCCGGAAATTGGACTGGCGATCCTTATCTATCCGGTGTTTCCTTCTGCTGATTCCTTTCATTACGCTTTTGGTTTTTTCTTTTTTGTAATGCCCTACTTTTTGGCAAAAACATACGGATTTAAGAAACGACAATCTTATCTTTTTTCTTTGGTTTTTTTGGCTCTTGCGGGAATTCTACCAAACTCTTTGGGGCAGTTTTATTTTCCAAGTTTTCATGCTGTAACTTTATTATTTGCCGCTTATACTCTTTTTGAAATCAACCATTGGGATTCCAAAAATACACTCCAAGGATTACGTTTTTTTCTTATCTTTTCACTCATTTGGATTTCCGAGTATTGGTTCTTTGTGAATGTGGGACCTTTTCTCCTGATTTACACTATCTTACATTTGCGAAAAAAATCTTTTTATCCTATTGGTTTGATTTTTTTAAGTTTTGGATTGGCAAGAGTTTGGCAGTTAGGATTCAGAAAAATGGGGATTGGAGTTTTTACATCTAAAGACCTCCCTACAATGGACAGAATTCATTCTGCATTTGATTTGATTTCCCAAGATCCAAACCTATGGATTTCGGGAGTGATTCAGTCCACCACCAAACATTCGCTATTTTATGATTGGTTTTATTGGTATTTTGTTTTATGTATAATATATGTTTTGTTTTTATTTCTTCGTTTGGAATTAAAAAAAAATTTTTTGGACTTTGTATTTCTTTTATCACCTATTCTGACAGTGGTGGCTCTTTATATTTTCCAAATAGAACCTAACTTTCGCTACTTGTATCTTTTGCCCTTTTGTTTATTTTTTCTGATCATAAGGTTATTATCAATCATTCCGGTGGTTAGGTCTTTTGTGAGTTTAATTATTTTTCTAGGAATTGTTTTCATTTATAATGAAAAATATCCTCTACTCGCAAATGCAATCAAAGAAGGAGAATCCCAAAGGGCTCACAGAATGGAATGTCTTTCCGAGTTTGATCCCAATATTCCTGGAGCCGCCACTTACTGGCCCATCAAATATAGTTATACCTATTCTGACAAAAATTGGACTCTCGTCCCGTTCACAAAAGCTGGAGTCTACTACCCTTGGGTTTCTAACCAAACTTGGGATAAGGGTTTTGAAAAAAGGCCTTTCGAAGATTTTACTTGGGGGATTACAGAAAACAAAGAAAATTTGGAACAATGGAAGGGAGTTCGGGTGGTGAAAGAATGTGAAGGTTGGTTTTTTTACAAACGCTAGAGTTCCAAAGTTGCCATATCCTATGCGTAGATTTAGATTGATTCATTTTTCATTTTTAGGACTTTAGGCTACGTTATGATTGAAATTCTCTCTGACCCAACAGTATGGCTTGCACTATTGACCTTAACGGCTTTAGAAATTGTTCTAGGTATTGATAATATTATCTTTATCTCTATTCTTTCTTCAAGGTTACCAAAAACAAAACAAAAGTCTGCCCGCCAAATTGGACTGATGCTCGCTATGCTCACAAGAATTCTTTTGCTATTTTCTCTTTCTCTAATTATGAAACTGACGACTCCGGTTTTTACAATCATCAACCATGCCATCAGTGGCCGTGATATCATTTTGATTTTAGGCGGACTCTTTCTCATTGCCAAGTCTACCACAGAAATCCATCACAAACTAGAAGGAGAGTCTGAGTCCGAAGAAGGAAATGGAAAACGAGTTTCCTTTACCAAAGTCATCATCCAAATTATGATTCTAGACATTGTGTTTTCTTTGGATTCAGTGATCACCGCTGTGGGAATGACTGACCAGTTAGGTGTGATGATTACCGCCGTTGTTTTGTCTGTAGGGTTTATGTTGTTATCCAGTGGAAGTATTTCCGACTTCGTGGACAGACATCCTACGATTAAAATTTTAGCGCTCAGTTTTTTAATTTTGATTGGGGTGGCACTTCTTGGGGAAGGATTGGAATTACACATTCCGAAAGGTTATATATACTTTGCGATGTGTTTTTCTGTGATCGTTGAATTCCTAAATATGAAACTCCGCTCCAAACCGGAAAAACCAATCTCTCTAAAAGGAAAATTCTAATGAAACGTAAAGAGTTCTTAAAAAAAACTGCATTGTCTTATACCATTCTGCAACTACCACTTCGTGCGGAAGGGAATGAAAAAGAAACAAAATCGGATCCATCCAAAGAATCTCCTTGGGCGGAAGCTGATGATCTTGCTGACCTTCGCGAATTGTTGGTGAGTTTACAATCTGATCCAGAAGGAATCAAACTTTCTGGAAACTGGAGTGAGGGAAAGGTATTTGCTCACTGCGCCCAAAGCATCGAATATTCTCTTAAAGGATATCCTGAAATGAAATCCGCTATCTTCCGAGGTTCTATTGGAAAGATTGCCTTTTCTATTTTTGCATTCAAAAACAAAATGAATCACGGACTAGAAGAACCCATTCCTGGGGCAGAAGACATTTCCAATGCCACTGAAGTCAAAGTTGGAATCAAAAGACTCATCCAAGCCATTGATGATTTTTCCAAAACAAAAGAATCATCCTTAAGACCTCATTTTGCTTATGGAGAACTCACCAAAGAAGAGTATGATGTGGCCCATAGCCTTCATATCAAAAATCACATGGAACGAGTGTTAGGGTAAAATAAATTCTATTTGTTGGCAGAGATCTTCTGCCTTGTACATTTTTGAAAGATAAGCAGAAACAATAGATTCCAATCCCTCTTCTTCCAAAAATTTGTCACCACCGGAGAGAGGGGCGTCCGAACTAATCAAAATGATTGGAATCTTCTGGTCTTTGTGGCGGCGCCCTTCCCATTCATGAATTAAGGATATTCCATTCATCCCAGGCATTTGTAAATCGGTGATGAGAAGAGATGGTGTGATCCGAGAAAGATGTGACAAAGCCTCTTCTCCATTTCCAGCTTCGATCACAATCCACTGATTCCTTCGCATAACCTCCGCTAGGTCTGACCTAAAATTTCCAGAATCATCCACAAGAAGTACAGACTTGGTACTTTTTGATAAAGAAATTTCAAAGGAAGAACCCACACCCAGTACAGACTTAATTCTGAGTTTTCCAAAATGGGCTTCGAGGATATTCATACAAAGTTGTAAACCGAGACCGGTTCCCCTCTCCCCAGCAGTTCCCGGAAGACTTTTGATATTTTCTTCACCGGTGAGTTTGTGGATTTGTTCTTCGCTCATCCCAAGTCCGCGATCACGAATTTCTACAGAAAGCCATTTTCCTTTATAAGAAACACCTACCCAAACCTCAGAATTGAGATAAGAATATTTGATGGAGTTGGTTAGGATATTTTTAAAAACTTCACCAATCAAAGTTCTGTCGGCTATGATTTCTGCTTGGATAGGAGTTTCTTTTTGAATTCGAATCCCTTTGAGAGTCGCCAAAGGTTCGACTGATTCGATGATTTCGTTCAGTAGTTCGTTCACACAAAATCGAGTTTGGATGAGTTTGGTTCCAAAGGCATCAAACCGACTGACATCCAGTAATTGTTCCAACATCCTAAGTGATTGGGTGACTCCAGTTTTACAAATTTCTAAAAATTTCTTTTTTTCTTCTTCGGAAGATTCACTAAAACTAAAATCGATTACATCTAAAATTTGGTTCACACTATTCAGCGGCGAACGTAAGTCATGCGAAATAAGAGAAACAAAGTTTGCTTTCCAACGGTTTGCCTTTTCCAATTCCAAAGTACGTGCTTTGACTTTTTTTTCGAGGGCTTCTTTTCTTTTGTATAATTCTTTTGATAAAGATTCGGATCTTTTGTAAACACGTACAAGCCCAAAAGTCACACCGAGTGTTTGTGGAAAAATAAATAAATATAGAGAAACGAGACCCATGGGTCTGTATCCAAAGTTAGGATTGGCGATCAAAAACAAATCAATGAGTGCACCGATGATTGCCAAAAGTAAACTAAAAAAATACAATCGACTTTCTTTTCTTTGAAAGTACAAAGCAACGGATACTGAAATTAATCCTAAAAATACAAACATCGCAGAGGCAGATTCAAAATAAAAAGAAATCTCTGCGAGATGCGAAACAGGAGTCAAAACCGCGACCCCAAAAAATACCAAAGCATAAAGTTTTAAAAAAACTAACATCCGTCTGAAAAAACGAATTTGGGTTAAATTCAAAAGAATGTAAGCACCAAAATACATAATCAAAACAATACCAAGGCGAGAGAGTCGAAACAAAGGAACACAGTATTCATCAGGAAAAAGATTAAATAAAATTTTTGTTTCGATGAGTGTTGATGCCAGTATCAAAATTCCCAAATATACAAAGGCCATCCGAAGTGCATTTCGTTCAGAACGATTGATAAAATACACTAACGCATGATAAATGGCTAGTAGTGCCATAAAAATCATAAGAATCCATGTGACTGTATAATTTACATTCCAGATACGAATGATATTTTGTAATTTTCCAAAACGAATGATTCCGTGAATGCCTGCATACTTATGAGAGAAATTGGAAACATGAACGACCAAATCTAATTTTTTTGTGATTCCCTTTAAAGGAACAATTTTGATTTGGAAAGAAGGACTATGATCTTTCGCGGTTTTAGCTAGGTTTCCGTTCTCGGCAATGAGTTCCCCATTCAAATACATTTTATAAGCAGTATGTAAAACTGGAACTAGAAGTGTATAAGGCTCTTTATCCGAAGTATTGTCTGTCTCTGGCAAAAGAAGCGTTAGGCGGTAGGTAGCAAATCCAAAACTAGGGTAATCTTCCCCGTCTTCATTCTCTTGGGAAAACCAAGGAACTCCTACTTTTAGATACGACTTATGTTCAGGAGATTCTGATTTAGGATCTAAAAATTCATTCCAATAGAATTCCCATTTTCCCGTAAGGTTTATGGTTTCCCCTGAAAAGTTGGCAGTGCGGGCATCGAGAACACCATCTTTTGCGAGTAAGGTTGGATATGCATCAAACCGGCAGGAGGTGGTACCTAAAATGATGAAGAGCAAAATTAAGGGATAACTACAAAAAATAAGTAAGTCCCAGAAAGATTTTTGGATGGATGAGAAGAATACGCTGAGAATCATGAGGCTGTGGAATCCGTTAAAATTGCCATCTTAGAAGATCATTCCGTTGTCACAGAAGGAATCATATCTATCCTAAAATCCAATCCTTTCTTTTCTCTTGCCGGAGAATTTCGAACTGCTGCCGATTTGTTTCATTTTTTAGAATCTAGTCCCATCCATGTTTTGGTATTGGACATCGATTTACCGGATCGTAATGGCATCGATGTTTTGCGTGAAATTAAAGAAAAACACCAACCCACAAAAGTCATCATCTTTTCATTACATGGAAGTCGAGTCTATGTAGAAGATGCCCTCAAAGCCAAGGCCGATGGCTATATGTTAAAGTCCGATCCTATCTCTAAATTACCAGAAGTCATTGAACTTGTGATGAAAGGTGGCTCTTTTGTTTCCGATGGAGTGAGTAAGGTCCAACTTCCTTTCTCCGCTTTCCAAATGGAAATTCTCAATTTACTCGTACAAGGTTTGTCACAAAACGAAGTGGCGGATCGAATTCAAAAATCGAGAAAAACAGTAGAATACCATCTCAACCAAATGCGGACAAAATTCTCCTGTAAAAACAACAACGAACTTATTTCCAAATACGAAAAAGAAATACAAAAATAGTCGTTTCGTGATTTCCCAGTCATTTGTTTCGACTAAACTAATTGTATGAAACATATTTATTTACTTCGTCATGCCAAATCAGAATGGGATGAACCTTATGATTCTGATTTGGAACGTTCTCTATCCAGACGCGGAAAGGAACAATCCAAAGCCCTACGCGAATACTTAAAAGAAAGCCGATTTGAATTTGACCAATGTTTGGTTTCACCCGCCGAACGAACGCAAAAAACCTATGCCTCCCTACGCAAAGAAATCCTTCGTTTTCCCAAACCGGATTTAAGAGAAGCCATCTACGATGCGGAAAAAGAAGATCTTTTATTTTTATTACATGGCCTTTCTCCTTCCGTTCGTTCTGTTTGCCTTGTGGGCCACAATCCCGGGTTAGAAGAACTCGGATCGGCCTTACTCTTTGGAGAAACTTCTGCCACAAAATTTCAGAAATTTCCCACGGCCTCATTTCTCGGCTTGAGTTTTCCAGAAGATTCGTGGAAAGATCTTAGCTGGGGCAGTTGCCAATTGGCAGTTTTCTGGATCCCTGGGCAAATAGGCAAAGAATGAAACCTTTATATTCAGAAGAAAGAATCCACCAACGTGTAGAAGAACTAGCGAGAGAAATTTCTCGTGATTTCCTAAGCAAAGATTTAGTTGTGATTGGAATCCTCAACGGTGGATTTATTTTCACAGCTGACCTTTGCCGTAGCATCGCCATCCCACACGAAGTAGATTTTATGGCCGCCTCTTCTTATGGAGATGGAACCACTTCTGGAGATTTAAAAATCACTAAAGAGCTCAAACACTCAGTCAAAAATAAATCTGTATTGCTTGTGGAAGACATTGTAGATACAGGAAAAACTTTAGAATACTTGTTAGAAGAAGTAGGAAAACAAAATCCCAAAGACTTAAGAGTTGCCACTTTGTTTTGGAAAAAATCTAAAGCAAACCCACATATCCCTGTCGATTATCCAGGTTTTATTATCGAAGATGATTTTCTAGTCGGTTATGGTTTGGACTACCAAGGCCGGTATCGTAACTTACCTTATGTGGCGAAGTTGGAAGGGATGGAGTAAAATTCTTAATTAAGGAAAATCCTAATTTCCTTTCATGACGACTAATATAAATTAGGCGAATTTCAC
Source organism: Leptospira congkakensis (assembly GCF_004770265.1). Classification (NCBI taxonomy): domain Bacteria; kingdom Pseudomonadati; phylum Spirochaetota; class Leptospiria; order Leptospirales; family Leptospiraceae; genus Leptospira; species Leptospira congkakensis. The sequence continues at coordinate 824,432 of NZ_RQGQ01000017.1, read as the reverse complement.
TACATATAAAAAGTTTTCTCATACGAAAGGAATGAAATTTATTTCCAATGATCACTTGTAAAAAAACAAATTGCCAGAAACCTTCTTTTTAAATCCATTTCTTAAATAGATGACTGTTCGCTTAATTTTTCTTTCCTTGGTTTTATCTCTTTCTGGGAACTGCCAAATGGTTTCCTTATCCAATCCATGCGATAGTGAATCCAAGGACTTTTTCCCGCAACTTCTGATTTCCGCCAGTATCGAAGGTGGATTTTGCCAGATGCAAGTTGTAAATACTGGTGACTTATACAGATACACTGATTTTACATTTTACAAGTCCATCCCTATATCCGTATTACCGAAATCAGGTGATAAAACAGAGATCACCATACAACCAAATCTTCCCAATGGTTTGTATATCGATCCAAACACTGGAGCCCTTTCGGGAACTCCTGGCTCTCCTCTCGGAAGACAAAGTTATACGGTTTATAGAAAGAAAGTAGCAATCAGTCAAATTTCTATCGAAATTCGAGATTTAGTAGCAACGAAAGTGTACGGACAATTTGGAAATTTCAACTGCGGCGCAGACACTAATAACGGGAGCTGTGTTGCGGGATCAACGACGGCAAACAATCTTTCTGGACCGAATGCCGTAACCACTGACAATGCAGGTGGAGTTTATATTACTTCTGGCAATCGAGTTCTATATTATCCACCAGGCCAAACAACGGCTACACGAGTATACGGACAACATGGATTGTTTACTTGTAATATTACCAATGCTCCTTCCGATCTAAGTTGTAGTGGACCGACAGCTCTCAATGCAGGGAATCTTGATAGTCCCCAAGGGATCGCAGTTGATGAAGCCAATCAACTCTACATCACCGATGCAAATTTCAATAAACGTTTGTTGGTATTCCCAAATGGAAGTATCGTTCCTAATCGAGTATTGGGAGTTCCCGATTTTGTAACTTCAGGTAGCGGAGCAGCATCCGCATCCAATTTTAACCTCCCTATGGATGTAAGTTTTGAAAGTTCTGGTGGTATGTATGTTTCTGATTTTGGAAATAATCGTGTTCTTTACTTTCCTAAAGATGCAAACATAGCCACGGAAGTGTATGGACAACCCAATTTTATTATGAACGGATCAGGGCAGACTGCCAGTAACCTTAACACCAATCGTGGGATCGTCGCAGACTCCGTTGGCGGAATTTATATTGCAGATACCGGAAGTCACCGAGTTGTTTATTATCCGAAAGGTGCATCTGCTGCCATTAGAGTTTATGGCCAACTTACTTTTACAGCATTCTCTTCTCCTGTTAGCCCGACGACTAATACTTTAAATAATCCTTCCGCAGTGGCCTTGGATCAGAGTGAAAACTTATTTGTAGCAGACCAAATCCACCACCGAGTGTTAGTCTACCCCCGAACGAATCTTACTACGGGAATGACAGCCTCGGCCGTTATTGGCCAATTTGGAGACTTCGCTTGCGGTGCTGATAATAATGATGGTTCATGCAGTCCCTCAATTAATCCTAGTGCAGCAATCTTAAAAAGTCCTGTTGCTGTTCATTTTGACAAACAAGGTCGGATGTACATTGCGGATTCTGGAAACAATAGAGTATTGGTTTATTAATCAACGCCACATGCGAGCCATACTATCGAATGATAGTCTTACCCAACACCCATCTCCTTTTCGTTCTTTTTCCTAAACTTCGCTGATAATTTATTTCAGAATTTGAATTCACCAACTCATTTGTGATAGACGGTAGTTATCTACAAAGTTTTATATCAAGAAACTTTCCTATATGAAAATCATATGTAAATTATTTACCATCGCACTTCCTATTTTCATTTTTCTCACGATTGGCTGTCAACCAAAGGATCTAGGCAACAATTGCGATCCCAAATCCGATTCCTATTTTGAAACATTGGTATTTCAGGCTCTTAGCACAGCTGTATCCTACCACTGCGGATTCAATCTTGTGAACATTCCCCCATTCGGTTACAGACATTCAAATTACAGACTTTATCTTGATTTTCCTGTTTCCATCGTCCCTCGCTATCCGATGAACTCTAGTTATTCGATACAAGGAGTTTTGCCTGCTGGTTTGACTTTTGATACCAGAACGGGGGAAATCAGCGGAACAACCAAAGCAATCACTGCTCCCACAAATCTCACCATCACCAAAAATAGCCCCGGCTTTGGAATTGTGAGCATTACTTTGCAAGTGGTGGATACAATCCCTACTTTCGTCTATGGACAATACGGCTATTACACATGCGCCAATACATATAACAATGGTTCCTGTGCTCCAGGATCAGTGACCAATCAAAATTTTAGTTTTCCCTATGGAGTGGTTGCCGATTCCTCTGGAGGAGTTTATATTTCAGGTGTCAATCGCATCCAATACTTTCCACCAAAGACAACTGCTTCCACAAGAGTGTATGGACAATTTGGAAACTTTACTTGTGATACGGCGAATATGCTTTCGGGTGGATCTTGTAGTGGTGGTGCCATTTCTGAAAACTCCTTAAATTCTGTTCGTGGACTGGCATTGGATGACAGTGAGGGTTTATATGCTGTAGATACGGCTAGTAATCGGGTATTATATTTTCCTAGAAATTCCAATACCCCAACACGCGTATATGGACAATCAAACTTTACAACTGGAACGGCAGGGACGACAAGTGCCACTAGTTTGTACTCACCACTAAGTGTTCACGCCGCGCCCGATGGAGGTGTCTATATATCTGAATCAGGCAATATTCGCGTATTGTATTTTCCACCTAACTCTACAGTGGCTACGCGAGTTTATGGCCAACCAGATTTTTCTGATAATGTACCAGGCAATTCCAACGTAAAAATGACAGGGCCCTATGGAATCACAATGGATTCGGAAGGAGGGTTGTTTGTCGTTGACTCGGGAAATAATAGAGTTCTCTACTTTCCAGCTGGTTCTACCACTGCAACAAGAGTGTTTGGTCAACCAGATTTTATTACTGTAACAAGTGGTTCATTGGCAACCAATTTAAATAATCCCAATTGGGTAGCACTTGATCAAAGCGAAAATCTCTATGTCGCAGACACAGGAAATAACCGAGTGCTTATATATCCAAAATCCACAGCATCGGCCGGAATAGCAGCAGTAGCCGTATTAGGTCAGTTCAATAGTTTAACATGTAACTTAGCTAACAATGACGGAACCTGCACTACAGCAGGAGTCATAAGCGCAAAAAGTTTATCTAGCCCCTCAGGGATTTATTTCAATCAGTTCGGCCAGCTATACATTGCCGACCGAGGAAATAACCGAGTATTGGCGTTCTAAGAGAATCTTTTCACAACAATACCATTTGATCCCGAATTTATAGGCCTCATTAAATTTATTAATTAGATTAAATTCTCAATAGAGTTCTGATTTTAATTTTTCAGGCGCCTCGCATTGGTTAGTGGAACCAAATCAAACCCTTAACCGACCGGGCTCCTCCGGGGTGCGCTTACGCTCCCGTCTCACCTATACTAGGTGAGACCAAGCCCTTCGGATCCCCTGGCGCAGGGAGGAGCTACCAAATAAAGAGGGAGGGTTTGAAGGAGTTGGCGCCGTTCTGAGTAACGACTAAAAGTTTGCCACTAATAGGATCTAAAACTGCACTGGGCAAATTGCCGGAATAATTTCCTTGTCCCGCAGATATATCAGTGTGTGAGCAGTTAGTTCCATCCAGATTGCACCTAAATAAGCTTGGCTTATAGTTATTAGCTCCATTTTGTGTAACGACGAGCAATTTACTGTTGACTTTATCTATGATTACTCTCGGACTACTTCCTGAATTACCACCTTGTCCCGCAGATATATCAGTGTGTGAACAATTAGTTCCATCCAGATTGCACCTAAATAAGCTTGGCTTATAGTTATTAGCTCCATTTTGTGTAACGACTAAAAGCTTCCCGTTGATAGGATCTAGAACTGCACTGGGGTTAATACCAGAATTATCACCTTGTCCCGCAGATATATCAGTGTGTGAGCAGTTAGTTCCATCTAGATTACACTTAAATAAACTAAGTTTGTTGTTATTAGTTCCGTTGTATGTCACAACTAACAGCTTCCCATTGGTATGATCTAAAACTGCACTAATTAAACCTCCCGTAAAATATCCTTGTCCAACTGAAATATCGGTAAGGGAACAACTACTTCCGTCTAAATTACACCTATATAGACTTGTCCTAAGGAAATTTGCACCATTCCTTGTGACAACGAGCAATTTACCATTGATGTGATCTATGAGTGGGACAATAGAACTCAGAGCAGAATTATTTCCTTGTCCCGCAGACAAATCAGTGTATAAACAGTTATTTCCATCCAGATTGCACCTAAATAAGCTAGGTCTACTACCATCATTTGGTGCATTACTTGTGACAACCAACAACTTCCCGTTAACAGGATCTAACACTGCACTGGGATACCGCCCCGATTCCGTTCCTTGGCCAACTGAAATATCGGTATGGGAACAATTGTTTCCATACATATTGCACGTAAATAAACTAGGTTTAGAGCCATTCGCACCATTTTGTGTAACAACAAGTAGCTTATTATTTTTATAGTCCAACACTGCCTGAGGAGCATCCATGCTTGAATTTGTTCCTTGCCCCGCAGATATATCAACATGTATTCCCGTCGCACTTGTCCCAGGAGGTGTCGCTGTCGTCAAAGCACCCGCTTCCAACATCGAAATAGCACTACTTGCCAAGGCATTACTTGCCACCACTCTAAAGTAATACAATGTCCCACCAGTCAGTCCTGTAATCGTTGCAATTGGATCCGTCACTGGCCCAAAACTATTCGATGCCGTTGTCACACCCGGACTTGTGCTGTAGTACACAGTGTACGATGTGGCTCCAGTTACCGGCCACCACTGTACAATAGCACTCGTTCCACCGGCTTGCGCTTCTACAAAAGCAGGTGCATTTGGCGGACCCACATGGAAACTTTGGTTCCCAGCAGTGCTTAGGTTTCCTGCCAAGTCACGAGCTAAGTATTTGACTTGATTGCTACCATTGGCAAGTGCCACTGGAGAAGAATAAACCGTTCCATTGGTGACAGCACCACTACCGTCAAACGCTGGCTCTGTGCCATTTAGTGTATAAATGATTTTATCACATCCGCTTCCGCCAGTGTCGGAACAACTTAGTTGGAGTTGGGTTCCCGACGCAAAAGGACCGGAACCAGAAGGGGAGGCCATCGTGACAATGGGAGCTGTAGTGTCCTTATTTGAACTGCGAGTGGTGGATCCAAAACTACCAATTAGGTTTGCGACACAAATACGAATGGAAGTGTCCCCTTCCACAAAATGAGAGTTGGCAATCGTTGAAGTGATATCAGTTGTTGCAGCAGCATTTCCGGTTACATTCGCATTGCTTCCTGTATTGGTAAGAGCCGTTCCAGTGGAGCAGCTAGTTCCGCCTAAACGAATTTGGTAGGAACCAGCTTTGGAACTTTGCCAGCTTACCGATACATTCGAAGATCCATTGATCGCTGCCGTATGGGTATTCACGGTGATCGTAGCCACTTGTGTGTCCACAGTATAATTTTGTGAACTCACACCTGAAACATTTCCTGCCTTATCGCGAGCCACAAACTTCGTATAGGTGACAGTACCATCGGTCATGGCAATGGCAGCGGTATATAAAGTTCCGCTGCTGACGGTTCCTGTTGTTCCTTGAATAGTCGGATTTGTAGGACTAGAGCCAGCTTGCACAGCATAAGCGATCTGATCACATCCTGAACCACCAGTATCGGAACAGGATAGCGAAACGGAAGTTGCCACTCCATAACTTCCTGCCCCTGGATCCGCTGTGACCACAGGCGCGGTATCGTCTCGTTGCAAACTAACAGATACAAATCCAGTCAGTCCGTTAGAAGCGGTTACGCAGATACGATAGCTCTTTGTGCCTTCACCAGTGAAATGAGTATGAGAACGTACAAACCCTTGGTCTACGTTAGCAGTAACAGATCCCGTAGTAGCAATGGTTCCTGAATCACAAGAACTTCCTTCACGAACAGTAAAAGATCCGGAGCGATCGGATCTCCAAGTCGCAGTGGAACTGCTAATGGCTCCTGCAGAAGCACTGATGGCCGTTGCTGATTGACTTACAATGGAGAGAGCAGGAATTTTAGTATCAATCGTATAAACAATGCTAATGGGTGCAGAAAGATTTCCAGCTAAGTCACGACAGATGGCTTGGAGGGTATGACTTCCTTCTGTGGAGAGAGAAACGGCTTTGGAAGATTTTACAATGATGGTTCCATTTTTTGGTGCAAACGTTGGCGCGGATGCATCCAGAGTATAAACGATAGATCCAGGTGCTTTGTTATCCGAGCAAGTAAGAGTTGTGGTTTGCGTTGTAGAGAAAGTTCCGGTTAACAAAGAACTGGTGATGGTTGGCGGAGTGGTGTCACTAAGTATCGTAACAATGGCCGTGTCATTGGGAGTTCCATCTCCATCGGTATCAAACCCAAGAGGATTTCCATTTCCATCCACAATGATGACCACAGGATTTCCTGTTCCCCCTGGCCCTGTTGTGAGAAAACCCGGTGGGTTTGGACTAATATAATAATCAGGGAGTCCGTCCCCATCGGAGTCTACTGCATCAGGAATCCCATCACCATTGGTATCGATGAGAATCAAATTGGGGGTTGTTCCACCAGTGAGATTGATTCCATCGGAAACACCGTCGCCATCAGAGTCGACTAAGGTTCCATCCGGTTTTCCATCACCTGAGAGATCCACTGCAGTTCCTGGAGATAGGTTTTGGGAGGAAGTGGGGGAACCACCGACAAGACCCAGCAGAAAACCGAATAAACTAAAGTCTGTTTGGCCCCCACCATTGGGTAAAAAAAGAACACAATTGCTCGTGAATAAAACTAAGAACGAAAGGAGATAGGTTTGTTTTGGGATTCGCATTTTACTTTTTGCCTAAAAATTCGCATTAATATTCGAAAATAGTAATGTGCTTTTGAATTTTGTTAGTGGGCAACTAATTTTCATTAGATTGTCCAAAAAGTGACCTTTTGCAGCTAAAAATGTTCTAAAAATAGGTTTCCACCGATTTTAACGGTCTAGGAAAAGGTAACAGTTGTGATGGGAACAGATCCTTAGGGATATGCCGAGAATGAAACTGACTGTTTTTGGAAAGAAAATTCGAACTATAGATAGATTGATTCTAAATCAAATCAGTCCTTGCAATGTAACGAATGGAAAGACAACAAAAAAGGAACCAATCAAATTAATTCTTTGGATTGGTTCCCATTTTTCAGTGATTGAATTGAATCAGCATAATCAGAATAGAATCAAAATTTTGCAAAATTCTATTTAAAGAAGGATTGGATTTACCTCTCCCCCTACTTCACCGGCTCCGCCGAAACTTCCACTTCTGGCAAAGATGCTCTTAAATACCCTGATTGTAACACTGCCACCTGTCCTTGTTCGCTGGTAAGAAAAGTAACAAAGGCATCAATTTTATCACCTTGGTCGGTTTTATAAATGATAAATAGTTCGCGAGCTAATTTGTATTTCCTATCATAAACATTTCTTACAGATGGAGATACATATGGATCTTTGTTCGTTCTTGCATAGTCGAGTGCTTTGAGTTTGTCTTTGTTTTCCACAAGAGCAGATCCCATTCCCATATAACCAATGCTATTTGGATTTTCTTGAATGAATTTTGATAACTCAGCATTGTCTTTTACGATTTTAGCGTCTTTTGTAAATACATTCGATTTGTATTCATTGAACTCGTTCAAACCCAAATCCTTTCGTTTGAGGATATGGTTTTGGAAATAATCTTGAGTTCCGGATTTATCGTTACGGATCACGATGGAAATCGGAGCATCAATACCACCCACTTCTTTCCAGTTTTTGATTTTTCCAGAAAAGATATCTGATGTTTGTACCAAGTCTAGTTTGGAAATTGTGTTTTTTGGATTCACAACAAGTGCTACTCCATCGTAAGCCAGTCTTACTTTTTCCAAATTTCCTGTTTTACGAAGGTCATCAAATTCTTTTTGGTTTAAGTCACGGGAAGAAACAGCCATATCGATTTCGCCTTTGCGTAATCTGTCGATTCCTGATTCAGATCCACCACCTTCGACTGTTACACGAGCATTTGAATTTACTTTTTCATATTCGGTCCCTAAGTATCGCATCATACTGTTCATGGTTTCAGAACCAGCCACTTTCAGGGTTTGTTTGTCCTTACAAGCGACAAAATTAATTGTAATCAAAATGTAAAAAAGCAGAGAAAGGTTTTTCATGGTAATTCAGGTAAAGCCAAAAATCAATCCTTCGTCAATCGCAAAAACCTGTAGTTTTTTCTCTTTCCCCTATCAGTTTTTCAAAAAAATCCCCGATCATTGCAATGTGAAGACACTCCGACGACTCGTATTTTGTTTTGTCATCTTTTTCCCATTTGTGGCCTCCACACCAGTACCATCAGGGAAAACCACTTTCCTGTGGAAATGGAAAGAAAACCAAGTTTTAGAACTGAATGAATACCATGATGTATTTTTCCGCGTAGGAACTAAAACAGTGGAAAGAGAAGATAAAAACAGAGTGGTGATGAAACCGAAAAAATGTTCATCTGATTCTTGTTTGGTGAATGCTTTTTTTGATACTTATATCCGTTACGGAAAAACATCTGGCCCTTTCTGGAAGGACAAAGAGTTTGTATCTGACTTTACTCTCTTTCGTAATGGTCGCTATGAAGTTCCCAATGATTTCATTATGCCAAACCTTCGCAGTTTTCCGAGTTTTCCAGACACTCCAGTTTCTGTTTCTGATATTTGGAAATTACCTGCAGAAGAGTCTTTCGATTTCAGTGCAGAACGCATCCGTGTCAAAGTCCTACCTGAATATACCTTCCAAGGCATCCATCCTTGGTCAGAAGGAAACTATAAAGGAAATTGTGAAAAGATCACCTACACCTATCCCATCTTTTATACCAAACCAGAAGGCGAAAAAATGGTACCAAACGTACCATACAAAATTTTTGGTTTTGCTTCGGGAACAGTTTTCTTTAACGCGAGCAGAGGTGTTCCTGAATTTAAAGAAGTCAAATTATCTTACACGTTTATTTATCCTAATGGAACCGTTCAGGAAGCAAACTTTCATATCAAAGGAATTTATTTCCTTCGTAATCAAGTGAATGCCAAAGACAAAGAAGCAATTCGAGAAGATATCCTGGGTGATCTCATTGTGGGATATACAGGAGATCCGAATGGGACCAAGTTAGGTGATCCTAACAAAAATCCATCAAATGGAAAAGAACCCGTTGGTGAAAATTTAGGACGAATCACTGACACAGGAGAAATTCCTTCACCAGACAAAAATACTCTTCCAGAAAAACTTCCAATCACAGTAAGAACTTCCGATGACGGAATTGTATTTTCCTTAGATTCCATTCTTTTTGATTTTAATGATAGCAAACTGAAACCCGATGCCGAAACCGCAGTGGCAAAGATTGCAGAAATCTTAAAAAAATATCCTGATCGAGAAATTCGAGTTTCCGGTCATACAGACAATATTGGGAAAAAAGAATACAATCAAAAACTTTCCGAGGATAGAGCTAAATCCGTTTTACATTCATTAGTTGATAATCACCAAATGGATGAAAAACATATATCCTTCAAAGGGTATGCCGACGATGTTCCGATTGTTCCCAATGATACAGAAACAAACCGTCATAAAAACCGTCGGGTGGAAATTACTTTAGTTTTAGATTAACGACTAACCGATTTGTAAATCGAGTCCCACAGAATATGGAGGGACAATGGGTTCGCTAACCTTTTTTCCTCGTTCCATAAGTACTTCCATTTCTTTACGAATTTCGATGAGTAAACTTTGGATGGCTTCTTTTTTGTTCGACTGGTAGGTTTGGTAGTATGGTGCCAAGGAAAAGGCAGGTGCCACAACTACATGGGCAACCCTTGCTCTTGATTCCGTTTTTCCAAAAATATGTTTTTCAAAACTACAAATACATTCCATCAAACGTTCCGCAGACGGCCATTGGATTAAATTTTTGGGTTTGGTAATGATAAATGCGTACGCTGTGTCCACAAGCTGTTTGGCTCTACGAATATTTTGATCAGTAAGATTTTTAGGTGTAGAAGAAAGTGGAGCCCCCGCAGCCAAACTATCCAATGACATAAACAACAATCGAATTTTTTGGATGGCATTGTCTGATTCATGAAACTTCACATTTAAAATGGAAGCCGCAAGGTTGAGAGCCGTGTGCCTTGCCCGACCCAACCGGTAATCAAAATCCTTTCCTTCGGTTGCAGCTCTTGGAATTCCTAGTTCAAATTCGGTTTCTTCTAACATCACACGACCTACAGTTAAAAACCGACGGAGTAAGGTTCTTCCACCAGGATAAAGTTTAAGTTTGCGTTCAATCCGAGAAAGAGAAGTTTCAATGTCAGCAAGGATCGAATCACGGGAACCGGAAATTTTATATTTCACAAAGCTAGGTTGGATCCATAACTCTGCATTTGGATCTTTTGTAAGAGCGGCTTCCAATCCCCAAAAAGAAACTTGGGCCACACCGGGCATAAACGAAACCAAATTGTCGTTTTCACCAGAAACCATTCCTTCTGGATACATCACTAGTTTTCCATCCGATTCGGCTAAGATTTGTTTAGCGGTCTTGATGGCATTTCGATTGAGAGTTCCTGCAATGACAGAAAATGCACCCACTCGTTTGATGACCTCACCTACCAAACCAAATGCCCAATTAAAAATACTACGGGAGGTCATAAAGTGAAATCTAGTTCCGATTTGATTCGCAACGTAATAAGCAATGATGGGTTCGATTTCGCTCGGTTGGTTGGATAAATACATCACCCTTTTGTTTTTGATTTCTTTGAGATGGAGTTCATCTTCTTTTGCGATTTCTACTCCATCAATATTGAAGAGAAGTTTGGAAAGAATGGGGAAACCTAAGTCCAGTCCTAAAGCAAAGGGAAATTCAAAACGAGGAGGAATAAAAGAATCTTTCATACAATTGTCTAGTTAAGATAAGACGAACCCCTTTGCGAATACGAGCAATTATTCGTGGATGTATCCCCAGGTTTCTAATATTTTTTTTACCTCTTTACCCATCTCACGTTGTACTTCCGATTCTCTGGTTCCACTAAAGGCACCATCGTTATACACCCAAGGCAAAGGAGAAGATGGGAATCCTTCTGGCTGTCTTTCCGAGACAATCAAATCTTCTAAGTGATTCATAGACCTTTGGTATTCCAATCCATACCTTCCAAAACGAACAGGAATCGTTTTTCCATTCCGCGAAAAACTAAAGAAGGCTCCCAGTTCTGGATTCACCGTTTTGAATACGACTTCTTCACCGAGGACTGTATTTGTTTTTGTCGCTTTCGATTCCTTTTGTAAGGAAATTGTTTTTGCCGAACCGGAAATCAGTTGGACCGCATCCGAAACTTCCCAATCGTAAATGGATCCTTGGACATTGAGAGAAATAAAATCACGACAAAGAGATTCCGAACAAGGGGGAATCAAAACACGCAAATGATTTCGTTTTAAAAAATTCTCACGACGGAAGTCGGCTCTTGCAATTTGTAAAAGTTTTTCCCCTTCTGGCAAAGGACTTAAGTTGGTTTTTTCCTCTGGGTCTTTGGTGAGGTCATACAATTCTTCGGCCATGGTATGTGGTTCCCCTGCCGATGTTCGCCTAACTGTAGTAAACCCTGGATAACGACGAATGTATTTATAATTTTCTGTCCGAACCGATTCCGACATCCTCCCTTCTGTATAAATAAAACTCTCTTTAGGGCAAATGTCTGTTATGCGAATGCAAGAAGAATAATCGACACCTTTGTATGTGGATTCCTTAGGCAATAAATCCAAAAAACCCAGAATGGTAGGAGCGAGAGACAACAAAGAGGACTGACCTGAAATTCGGATTTGCCCCCCATTTGCATTTTTCGCAAGTTCTGATCCTAAACTCCCTTGGATGGATTTGGGGAGTTTGATAAAGTAAGGGACATTGATTTCTTCATCATAATGAGTTTCTCCATGACCAAACCGGGTTTGCATAATGAAATGATAACTATAATCATGATGGGCACTGAATAATTCTCCGTGGTCGCCTGTGACGATGATCATGGTTTCGTCGTAAGTACCTTGTTTTTTCAGAGCCTCGACGAGCCGGCCAATTTCCCGGTCTGTATAATGCATCTCTCCCAAGTATCTTTGGACTGGAGATTCATATTTGTAAAATACATCGGAAGGAACAAGGGAACGAACCGCAGCCATATCCTCTGGTGGTGGCGAATAAGAAGCATGAGGAGTGTTCAAATTAAAATGTAAAAAGTAAGGTTTGTCTTTGTATTCGGAAACAAATTGGACAGCCTTGCTTGTGAGAACCTCTGTATCTACGATGTCCATTCCCACCTGGAAAGAATTATGAAATCCCAAATCCAAACCAACCGTAGTGTAATCCAAAAAGAAAACATTATTCATAATCGTTTGGGTAAAGTAACCCGCTTCCCGAAATGTTTTGGCTAGGTTGTCTCTTTTTTTTCCATAATAAACTTTTCTTTGGTAGGGTTTTGTCGAAAACCAAGAATTCCCCAAACCAAGGTTAGATGAATATTCCGAATGAAAAAATGACATCATCGAAGGTTTGGTCCAGTTCCCATTAGCAAAAGGGTTTTCGAAAAACACCGATTCCTTTGCCATCTGATCCATCACGGGTGTGACAGAATGAGGATACCCATAAGCCCCGAAAAAATCCTTCCTTGCGGAATCAATGACAATTAGAATCACAGATTTTGGTTGTCCCTGTCCAGGTAATTGGTTTCCTGAAGAAGTTCCATTATCTGGATATAACAAAGGTTCTCCGACAAAAAGATAACTCTCTTTACTTTCCCAAACGAGTCTGAGAAATCCAGATTCTCCAATCTCCAAAATTTCTTTTTTAGGAGTCCATCTTTCCTTTTCTGACCCAGAAAGATCCCATTCCTTTAAAAGTGTATCCCCGGAATAGATTTTGAATTTTCCAGAAATTTGAGTTTGAAATTCTTTTTCGCCTAACAATCCTATCAGCGAAGAAAACGCGTAACTTCCTTTTAAAACTTTAAATTCATACTCCTGGCCTGGGGGAAAAAAAAGGGAATCGAGGGAATGGTTTAAAAATATCTCTTTATCTGTATTGAATGTAACTTGTGTGTTTTCCCATTTGCGAGACAGGGGAAGGTCACTTTGGCGACCGGGATTTTTTTTCCAATGGTAGGGTATAGGATCTTTGGAAATTGCGATTTTGGATTTAGCATTTTGTAATTCCAAAACCAAATCTACGGGGAAACGTCTTTCCGATTTGTTCAAACAGCTTAGGAGACAAAAACAGATCGTAAGGGCGAAAGGAAGAGTCGCTCGCATTTGGAACCAGTTTGGGAAACTGGTTTCGGACGAACAGGAAAAGTTCTTTCTTTTTAGGTTTCTATCATCCATCATTGACATCTATGAGTAATTGGGAACAAGCCTACTCCCGTGAGGAGTCTACCTTTCAAAACAAAGACGGCGGATCGATTTATTACCAAATCTATCGTCCAAAGTCCGGTGTCAAACGTGTGCTCGTTGTCCACCACGGAATTGGGGAACACGGTGGTCGTTACAACTTTTTGTTGGAAGCCTTGGCGGATCACAATTACGCCATTTACCTGATCGATGCGAGAGGTCATGGTAAATCCGATGGACGTCGCGGTGTCATCACTCATTTCTCTGATTTTTTTGCTGACCTCAAAGAACTCATCGATATCGCCAAACGTAACGAAGGTGTCAGTAAGGTAACTTTACTTGGTCACTCTATGGGTGCTGCTGTTACCTTTCTTTATACTGCCACAGACAACTACCAAAATGATTTAGATGCTTACATCTGTAGTGCCCTTCCGATCAAAGTCAAAACAGACCTAGTGATGGACATCAAAAAAGGGGCCGGTGGATTTTTAGCAAAACTAGCACCCACTTTAACAGTTCCCACTGGACTCGATGTCAAAATGATTTCTCATGACCAGTCTGTAGTGGACGCCTATGTAAAAGATCCATTGGTGCACGGAAACGTAGGAGCCTACTTAGGTGACTACTTACTCAACTGTTACGGTCTCGCATTGGAATCAGCTACGAAAATCAATGTACCAATTTATATGTTCCATGGAAAGGATGACCAAATCGCCCTTGTCCAAGGAACTTTGGATGCCTTTGAAAAGGTAAATTCCAAAGACAAAACAATGAAAATTTTTGACGGATTGTACCACGAAACCATGAACGAACTCCCGAAAGACAGAGCTATCGTCTTTAAAGAGTTAGTTGCTTGGATCGACAAACACTAAGGAGATAAATGCCAATGGCAATAACCAAAGATATAGTTGGAAAAAAACTAGATCGTTTTGATTTCACAGTGGAACGAGGAAAGATCAAAGAATTCTGCCTCGCCATTAACGAAAAAAACCCAATCTATTTTGACGTAGAAGAAGCTAAAAAAGCCGGATACTCTGATGTTCCTGCTCCACCAACTTTCCCTACAGTCATTATGTTTTGGGGATACCCGAAGATTTGGAACGATATGGCCGAACTCGGTATCGACCTTTCCAAAATCCTTCACTTAAAAGAAGAGTATACGTACCACAAAATTCTGTATCCGGGCAAAGTATACGCACAGTCCGAAATTTCTGATGTAAAATCAGGAAGAGCAGAAATCGTAACTTTCAAAACAACCATCTATGATGAAAAAAATGATCCCATCCTCTCTGCTGAGATGGCGATATTCATTCGTAAGGATTAATACAGGAGGCTAACAATGGCAAAAATCGAATTTGATAAAGTAGAAGTTGGTCAGACTCTTCCTTCCCTCGACATCCCAGTCATCGAACATGCAAATTTAGTTCGTTATGCGGGAGCATCTGGAGATTTTAACCCTATTCACAACGATCCTGACTTCGCAAGAAAAGCAGGCCTTGACGGAACCATTTCTCACGGTATGTACGTAATGGCGCAAGTAGGAAGACTTTGTACTTCTTGGGCTGAACAAAAAGACATCGCATACTTTGGTGTGACTTTCAAAGCCATGACGAAACTCGGCGAAAAACTAACAATCGTTGGAACCATCAAAAAGAAATTTGAAAAAGATGGTAAAAAAACAGTAACTGTACTTGTAGAAGCAAAAAACGAAGCTGGCGAAGTGAAAGCCGGTGGAGATTTAGTCGTCAACGCAGTGTAGTTAAAAATTCACAATTTGATTTCATTCTGATTTTTTAATACAGAATCGAAACGGAATCAAAAACTTGAAAAGCATCGAGGGAAACTTCGGTGCTTTTTTATTTTATAAATACTATCTCCTATTTTCTTCGGGCGCCTCGAATCCGTTAGTCGATCTAATTTTCCTTCTAGTAACGACCACGCTATCCGTTCCAATCCTTCGGATTTCCGCTTCTATCGCTGGCGCGGGGATTGACCCATGGTTCGAGATAAACGTTGATATAAAAACAAAAGACAAAAGATCTACCAACTAACGCATCTTCTAGATTTAATTCTTAATGAAAGACCAGATTTCTCAAAAAAAATCTTGACGTTAATAAAAAAAGAAGTCGAATCTTGAATGCTTAGGCAATTTGATTAAATTTTTTTAACATTTTGTGAGCGTATCTTTCTAAAACTATTCAATATCCTATCACCTTTCTTAATGAACTTAGTTCCACACCAAAGAAAAATTCTCGCCTTAGAACTGACCAGAAAACGTGCGTCTGGTGATCCAGAGAGACTTGGAAAGGCTATGCTGGGTGCTCAGGTAGATTTGAATCCGCATCAATTAGATGCCGCTTTATTTGCATTAGAATCTCCTTTATCAAGAGGAGTAATCTTGGCCGATGAAGTGGGCCTAGGAAAAACAATTGAAGCTGGGCTTGTACTTACCCAATTTTTGTCCGAAGAAAAAAAAAGAATATTGATTATTGCACCTGCAAATTTAAGGAAACAATGGAGTGGTGAGCTACAAGAGAAATTCCATTTAAAGTCTGAAATTATCGAAGGAAAAAATTTCAATTCAATTCAAAAAAGTGGAATTCATAATCCTTTTAACAACGAAAAAGTAGTTATAGTTTCATATCAATTTGCCAAAGCGAAAGCATTCGAAATTTCTCAGATTTCTTGGGATCTCGTAGTCTTAGACGAGGCTCATCGACTCAGAAATGTTTATAAAGAGTCCAATGTTATCGCAAATACAATAAAAGAAAGTTTACGTAGTCGTTTTAAACTTCTCCTTACTGCAACTCCACTTCAAAATTCACTCAGCGAATTGTATGGATTAGTAAGCATCATCGACGAACAAACATTTGGTGATTTTGATAGTTTTTCACAGCAGTTTTTGCGAATCCAATCAGAAGAACAACTTCAGTTACTTAAAAACAGAATCGAAGGAATTTGCAAAAGAACTCTTCGCAAACAAGTATTAGAATATATCAAATATACAAAGAGAATTCCTATTACAAAAGAGTTTATCCCAAACGCAGACGAAGATCGTTTACACGAATGGATTAGTGCTTATTTACAACGGGAAAACTTAGCCGCTCTTCCAAAAAGTCAAAGGAAACTAATGACTTTAATTTTACGCAAACTCCTCGCTTCTTCCACTTATGCAATAGCTGGTACTTTGCAGGCATTAGTAGATAGATTAGAAAAAAAACTAGGAGTTTCTGATACCTCTCTCGATTTAGAGATCGAAAAGTTAATTGCAGACGACTTTGAAGAATATGAAGAAATAAAAGAAGAATGGTCTGATTTTCAAACTCAAAAATCTATTCCTGAAAATCATCTTCTGGTTGAATCAGCAGAAGATTTAAGAGCGGAAATCAAAGAATTAAAAGAGTATTTAGCACTTGCTAATAATA
Organism: Leptospira congkakensis; assembly: GCF_004770265.1. Lineage (NCBI taxonomy): Bacteria > Pseudomonadati > Spirochaetota > Leptospiria > Leptospirales > Leptospiraceae > Leptospira > Leptospira congkakensis. The sequence goes on along the minus strand of NZ_RQGQ01000017.1, from coordinate 807,504 downwards.
TCCAAGCCAATAGCAAAGCCGAAGTACTACTCACTGGACTTGGACAAGCGTTTTCCGAAATGGAAAGATTAGGTGGAGCCAAAAAAGCTGTTATTTTTACAGAGTCAAGACGCACCCAAAACTATCTATTCGACTTTTTATCAATCAATGGTTATGCGAATCAAATCTTGTTATTCAATGGTTCCAATAATGATGATACTTCAAAGAAGATATTTCAATCTTGGATGGAAAAGTATAAAGGAACAGATAAAATTTCTGGTTCTAAGACAGCAGATATTAGGGCTGCACTTGTAGAAGAATTTAAAGAAAAAAGGCAAATTTTAATAGCAACAGAAGCTGCAGCCGAAGGAATCAATCTTCAATTTTGTTCTATCGTTGTAAATTACGATTTACCATGGAATCCACAAAGGATTGAACAAAGGATCGGAAGATGCCACAGATATGGTCAAAATTTTGATGTCGTAGTCGTTAATTTCCTAAATAAAAAGAACCTGGCCGATGTACGCGTATACGAATTGTTAAGCGAAAAATTTCAATTATTCAGTGGTGTATTTGGAGCAAGCGACGAAGTTCTTGGAAACGTTGAAACTGGAGTTGATTTTGAAAAAAGAATTGCAGAAATTTTCCAATCTTGTCGTACCAAAGAAGAAATCCAAGATGCATTTGATAAACTTCAATCTGAGCTTCAATCGGATATAAATGAAAGAATAAAAGAAACTAGAGAAAAGTTACTTACAAACTTTGATGAAATTGTCCAAGAAAAGCTTAAGATCCGAATGGAAGAAAGTGAGATTTTGTTCGATCGCCAAACTAAATTACTATGGATTTTAACAAAGGATGCCATACATAAACATGGAAAAACAAATGACTTAGATCTTAGTTTCCGTTTAGACTCTAACCCATTTCTATCTCTTCCAATTCAACTTGGCCACTACCGGATGGGAAAATCTTTATTTCAGGAAAACTCATTCCATTCTAACCATCCCCTTGCCAAAAAAATCTTGGAAGCTGCAGTCAATGAATCAATTCCAGAAGATGGTATATTGAAATTTACTCTAAGCAAAGATAGAATTGATCAGAGTTACGCGAATATAAAAAATAAACAGGGCGATATTTTGGCTACACTTTGGACTTTGGATAGTTTTGAGAAAGAAGAAGTCCTTTTAATAACAATTCTGTGGGAAGATGGCTCAACCTTAGACAACGAACAAGCAATTCGTCTATTTTCTAGATCTTGTCAGTGGAAACCTTATGTAGAGAAAGATTTAAATTCAAGAACAACTAAATTAGAAGAGATTCATTCAAACAAAAAGAACCAAACCTTAATCAATCGAGACTTAAGAAACCAAGATCTTTTTACAAAAGAATATGAAAAACTGGATGCCTGGGCCGATGACAAACGATTGAGTCTACAAAAAGAACTCAAGTCTTTTGATGAGGAAATCAAAATTCGCAAAAAACAAGCAAAAGATGCAGGGAACCTAACTGACAGATTAAAGTTGGAAAGAGAAAGAAAAGAAATCGAAAAAAGAAGGGATGAGGCCTGGAAGAGTTTTGAAATGGCACGGCGTTCTATTGATGAAGAAAAGGAAAAATTCTTAGAGGAAATGGAAAAGAAAGCTAAATTTGTAACAGATGAAACTGTTTTATTTTACGGCAAAATACAAATCGTCTGACATTCATTTTCTGGTTATTTTTTCCTTGCCAGCCTTATTTTTTACCATTTTATAATGCGAAATCCCAACCCAAAATATGAACTTTTTAAAAATGATTTTCGAAACCTAAATGATTTTTCACTTGCGAATCTACTGAGATGGCCGATCATGATAGATAGCATACCTGCCAGGCCTCTGAATGTAAGCCCAAATTGGCAGGTCTTTTGCCCTTCCCGGAATCAAGGGCGATGATCTACCAAAAAAAAGCCTTAACCATTGATGAACAAGCCGATCAACTTCTCTCCAGAGGTTTGGTATGCGACCGCATTGACTTAGTATCAATCTTAAAACAAGTTAGTTACTATCGATTGAGTGGCTATTGGTTTCCTTTTCGAAATTATCCAAATGAAGAATTTAAACAAAACACCACTCTGAAAGAAATTTGGAGTCGTTATTGTTTTGATCGTAAACTTCGTTTACTTGTTCTTGATGGTATCGAGAAAATAGAAATCGCTCTACGAACCGATATCACATACAAATTATCTCACCAAACAGGCGCTTTTGGTTACACAGAACCCTCTGCCTTTCCCATGTTAAAAGAACCTGAATTTATGAAACTCCAAGAGGAAATAAAAAAGGAATATTCGCGAAGCAAAGAAAAATTTGTCTCACATTTCCAACACAAATATGGTGAAGAGCATGATTCTCTTCCTCTTTGGATGGCTACTGAGCTCATCAGTTTTGGCACACTGTTTACTATGTACAGAGGAATCGCTACCTCCACTTCAAAATCGATTGCTAAAAAATACAATTTACCTGAACCTGTTCTCTTGTCTTGGATCGGAAGTTTAAACTCAGTCAGGAACATTTGTGCACACCATTCTAGGTTGTGGAATCGAGAGTTTGGATACAAACCAATGCTTCCGCGAAATGATTTAGGTTGGAAACAACCAGTCGAAATCCAACCAAACAAAATCTTTGTGATTCTATCGATCATTCAATATATGCTAAATTTCATTTCCCCAACTAGCCAATGGAAATTTCGTTTTTTAGATTTACTGACTCTCTATCCTACCATTCCCATTCGCGAAATGGGTTTTCCTGAAAGATGGAAAGAGGTTCCTTTTTGGAATCTAACCAAAACACAATCAAGGAATTAAAGAAAATGTCTGACGAACCCCAAAAACTCCCCCTTACCTCCCACAACCTAACCGAAGACAAACTCCGTATTCTAAAAGAACACTTCCCTCAAGTCTTCACTGAAGGGAATTTGATAGATTGGGACAAACTCCGCCAAAGCCTTGGCGAAACCATCGAATCGGAAGAAACAAAAGAACGATTTGGACTAAACTGGCCCGGCAAACGAAATTGTTTTAAGGCCATCCAATCCCCAACGACAGCCACTCTACTCCCTGACCGTGCCGCTTCGGTGGACTTTGACAATACCGAAAACCTCTATATCGAGGGGGACAATTTGGAAGTATTAAAACTTTTGCAAAAGTCCTACCTCGGTAAGGTAAAGATGATCTACATCGACCCGCCTTACAATACAGGAAACGACTTTGTCTATCCAGATGATTATACGGAATCTCTCAAAACCTATCTAGAATACACGGGACAAGTGGATGCCAAAGGACGCAAGTTTTCGAATAACACAGAAACCACGGGCCGGTTCCATTCTCAATGGCTGAACATGATGTATCCGAGACTCTTCCTTGCTCGCAACCTCCTTCGTGAAGATGGGGTGATTTTTATTTCCATTGATGACACCGAAGTGGCCCACTTACGGAAAGTATGCGATGAAATTTTCGGAGAAGAGAACTTTGTGGCGAATGTAATTTGGGAAAAGAAATTTTCTCCTCAAAACGATGAAAAATATTTATCTGAATCACATGACCATATTTTACTTTACTCAAAAATGAAAGACAAATGGTCACCAATTCTTCTTCGACGTACCGAGGAACAAAAAGCAGCATATAAAAACCTGGACAATGACCCACGTGGACCTTGGACAAGTGGGGATCTGACTTCAAAAACAAAGGCTCAAGGCCATTCATATTGCATTGAATCACCTAATGGAAATAAGCATTTCCCTCCAGAAGGAAGGCAATGGGCACCATCTCAAGACACTTTTAATAAAATGTTACTAGAAAACAAAATATGGTTTGGGAAATCTGGTGAAAATTTTCCAAGAGCAAAGCAATTCCTTTCGGAAGTACAAGATGGTATAGTTCCTGTTACTTTATGGATGCATGAAGACGTTGGTCATAACCAAGAAGCAAAACAAGAATTCAATGCTATCTTGAATAGATTAGAATTTGAAACTCCAAAGCCTGTAAGATTAATGATAAGAATGATGGCTATATCTTGTAGCCCCAACGACATCGTCCTCGACTTCTTTTCCGGCTCTGCCACTACCGCCCACGCCGTACTGGCGTTAAATGCAGAAGATGGAGGCAATCGTAAATTTATCTGTGTGCAACTCCCCGAGCCTACGCGCAAACAAAAGGCCGATGGGACTTGGGAGGAATCGGAAGCCTCTAGAGCCGGTTTCCAAACCATTGCCGAAATTGGAATGGAACGGATCCGTCGTGTGATAACAAAGCTGAAAGAAGAAGGAAGTGCAAACACCAAAGATAGTGGGAAAAAATCGGTAAAAGTAAAAGCAGACCCATCCAAAAAAGAAGATTCGCCTTCCTTGGGTTTTGAGTCCGGGGTAGACCAACTAATAAAAAATAGGGAAAATAACGAACCACCGCGTAAACCCCAAGATTTGGGCTTTCGGGTTTTCAAATTGGCACCGTCTAACTTCCCGGTTTGGAATGGTAATATCGAAAAAACTAAGGAGGCTTTGGAAAAAGCGCTCTTCGAAGACCAACCAACACTTTTGTCCTCCAATGCATTAGCGAATACAGAAGAAGCCATTCTCTATGAAGTTTTGTTAAAATCGGGAATTTCAGAAGCCCTCGCAAACCCAAATATCAAAACGGAGACCATCGCCGGAAAGATCGTTTATATCGCAGAAGAAACCGCCTATTATGTACTAGGAAAAGAACATAACTTGGAAGTATTTAATGAAATCATGAGACGAAGCCCTTCGCTTGTGATTGCTAGAGAAATGGGTTTTTCTGGAAACGATGTCCTTAAAGCCAACGTACATGCCGGATTCAAACAGATGAAAGATGTTAGCTTCCAGGTGGTTTAAAGTATGAAAATCCATTTCGAAAGTCTCGAATTCCAAGACACTGCCACAAGTGCCGCTGTATCTTTATTTGAAGGGATGGAAAAAAATCCCAGTGGATTTTCTTTTTCTCTTTCTGGTGAAAAAGGGTCTCTTTTTCAAACCGAACTTGGATTTGGAAATGCCCTGCTTTTAGAAGAATCAGTTTTGTATGAAAACTTACGAAAGGTGCAAGACAAGTTTTCTCTTGAAGCCACTACAAAAGAAGAATTTGAACGAAATGGACTTCGATTTACCATCGAGATGGAAACAGGAACTGGAAAGACATATGTGTATTTAAATACAATTTTATCTCTTCATAAACTCTATGGTTGGTCGAAGTTTATCATTATTGTTCCTTCCATCGCCATCAAAGAAGGAGTTCTAAAAACCTTAGAAATGACTGCAGACCATTTCAGAGCGAAGTATGGGATTCCTCTTGTCAAAGGAAGCACTTATTCGCTTTACCAAGGTTCGGCGCCAAGTGCCCTCCGTAACTTTGCTACAACAAACCAATTGCAAATTCTTGTGATGAACATCCAAGCCTTCAATAAAGACACCAACATCATCCATAAGGAAATGGATGAGCTGAATGGACAAAGACCTATTGATTTCATTCGTTCATCAAAACCCATCCTTATTATTGACGAACCCCAATCTGTAGACAATACCGAAACCGCACAGAATGCCATTGCAGAATTAAATCCCCTTTTCCAATTACGGTATTCGGCTACACCGCGCATTAGATACAACCCCATCTTTCGCTTGGGACCCGTTGAGGCCTTCCAAAGAAAACTCGTCAAACGGATCCAAATTCGATCTTTAGAAGTTACAGGAACAGAAAACGCACCCTATATGAAACTGGAATCTACAGAAGGAAAGCCAGGTGTTGGGTTTACCGCAACAGTAACGGTAAACGTCCAATCTAAGGGAAAAATTTCAAAAAAGAAAATCAAACTCAAACAAAAAGATGACTTAAGTCTTAAAACAGAAAATTCGCATTATAATGGTTATATTGCTGATACGATTAGCATCGAACCTGGAAACGAATTTTTACGATTCACAAACGGCACCGTAATTCTTTTGGGCAAAGAAATTGGTTCCATAGCCCCCGTCATTCAAGACGAAAGAATCAAAGAAACAATCAAAGCGCATTTGGAAAAAGAAATGCAACTTTTGCGAATGGGAATTCAGGCCAAGGTTTTGACTCTCTTTTTTCTAGATCGAGTTTCCAATTACAGAGAATATAATCCTGATGGAACCACAAGTCTTGGTAAATTTGGAAAGGTATTTGAGGCAGCCTATTCAGAGTTAATTCAAAAACCAGAGTTTATCGATTTAAATGCTCCTCCCGTCGAGTTTGTACATAATGGATATTTTTCTGGCGATAAAAAGAAAAAAGGAAATTCAGAAATCGTCGAATGGAAAGATACCAAAGGCGATGGCGCCAAAGATGATGATACCTATAATCTCATCATGAAAGACAAAGAGAGGTTACTCGATTCTAACGAACCACTTCGTTTTATCTTTTCTCACTCAGCGCTCAGGGAAGGTTGGGATAATCCAAATGTGTTTCAAATCTGTACCTTATTAGAAACACGCTCCGAATTTACCAAACGACAACAGATTGGTCGTGGAATGCGGCTCCCGGTGGACATTCAAGGCAATCGAATTCAAAACGAAACTGTAAACCAACTTACAGTCGTAGTAAATGAAAGTTATACAGAATTCGTAAGCGGATTGCAAACAGAATACAGGGAAGAATCCGGTATCGAATTCGGGAAAGTAAATTCCCATCAATTTATGAATCTTGTTGCCAGCTTCAGCTCTAATACTCCTAGTCCCCAAGAAAAAAGAAAAAAAGCAGACGAACTTTTTGAAGTCTTAAAAAAATTACGTTATCTTAACGCAGATGGTGCATTTACAAATCTAATGGAAAATGCCTTTCTAAACCCATCAGAGTTTATTTTGGAAGGTGATTTTGCTGGCCGTGAAGATATCATTCTGGAATGGCTCAGAGGACTAAATATCCAAACCTTCGTTCAAATCAAAAGAAAGCCAAACCTAATCAAAAAAAATGACCACTTATGGAATCATCCAGAATTTTGGAAACTTTGGGATATCATCAAACAAAAAACCATATATAGATTTCAGTTTGATTCCAATTCTATTATTACCGAATCGGTGAAAAGGATCCGAGAGATCCAATGTGAATCCATGAGAGTAGTTACTTCTATTGCACAAGGAACCATTGCCTATGGTGGAGTCTCCGCTGCAGAAATTCGTAATAGAGAATCAAGAGAAGTAACAAGTCCATTCCCCCTCCCTGACCCTCTTGAATACTTACAAAAAGAAACGGACTTAACTAGAGATACTTTAAAAAAAATCTTAAAAGAATCCGGCTCTCTTGGCGAATTTTTAAAAAATCCACAGAACTACCTCGAAAGATCCGCTCAGCACATAAGAGAAGTCATAAGAGAAATTGGTATTAAAAATGGACTCGAATATGTTCCTCTACCCAATACCTACTGGGAGCAAAAGAATACATCTGATCCAATTTTTAAAGAATTTAAAGAGGTAATATCTGATACGATAGAAACCAATAAACATGGATTATATGATAAAATGGAAACTGATAGTGATACTGAAAAGAGATTTGCTAGAGAACAAGAAGATTCAAGCACAGTTGAGGTATTTACTAAACTCCCGCGAAAGTTTATTGTTCCGACACCAGTCGGAGAATATAACCCAGATTGGGCAATTGTTGTAAAAGAAGAAACTGGCGGCACTGAAAAGTTTCTTTATTATATTAAAGAAACCAAAGGATACAAAAACTTTAGTGATATTCGAACTGAGGAAGAAAAACAAAAGATCGAATCTGCAAAAAAACATTTTCAATGCATAGTTGACACTTATGAAGCGCGTATGTTAGCTCAAGGAATTCCGCTAGAAAAAATTCCAAAATTAGAGTATAATGTAGTGGTAGGCACAGGAAAACAGGATAATCCTTTTATTAATTTAAATGAATAAGAATATCTTAATCATTGGCAAATTAAAATTAGTATATCTAACCCCCTACTCCAATTCTTCAAAAGGGATGTCCAAAACTTCAAAGCCGGAACATCCTACAAAATCATAATGCCACCATTCGGTTTTGTTCACACGAAATCCATATTTGCTAAGTGTACTGATTAGAATCGTACGGTTTTTTAAAATCTCAGGATCGGAAACTGGTGCTTCAGCCCAAGCCTCTTTTTGAAAGGAATCATATTCCGTTGGCATAGGAAGCTCCCGTTTTGTTTTTTGATCCACAAGAGTTAAGTCAATCGCACAACCTTTATTATGCCTCGATCCTGTTTTAGGTGAGGCCACATACCTTGTGTCTCCCACAATTTCAAAAAATTTGACTGTGGCTGCATAAGGCCGATACGCATCAAATATTTTTATGGAATAGCCAAGTTGTAAAAATTCAAGGTTGGCTTTGTTTAGTGCTTCTGCCACTGGTTTTCTGGCAAAGGCTTTGGCTTCCTTATAGATAACTTGTTTGGTAAAGTTCTCGGGAGTTGCGTATTTGATATCCAAAGTAATGCCAGGAATTTTCTTTTCTAAGTTAATGAGTTCTTTATTTGGATTTTTTTGTATGGAAAGTTCATAAGCCTTACGATTCAAAACATTCAGTTTATTTTCTGTAGGTTGGGAAACCAAAGATAAAAAAGGAATTCCGAAACAAATGGCGATCGTGATGAGCTTCATAACTTAGAAAAGAATTCTGTACTTTTTAATGGATTCGATCTTGGTGAAGTACTTTCTATAAACCTATCAACTTCTAATCTAAATGTAACATTTTTCATTGTTGTTGATTTTGCAGAATCTTTGTGCAGTTTTCAAGATTTTTTCGGATCTTAAGGAACCAGTTACGCGCACCCCGGACAGAAGGAGCGCCCTCGTCGACTGATGGCCGGAGATGGTGCCCAGAGAATAATGATTGTTTTGTGGATTAAGGCCTGAATACAAAAAACCCCACTTACGTGGGGCTTTGAAAAGAATTTTCTAAATGAAATTTCTATGTTTTTATTTCGCGTCTGGGTCTGGAGAATGTCTTCTGATGAAATTGTTTAATCTTTCAATATAGGAGAATGCTGCAGGGACCACAACCAGAGTCAGTAGCGTAGATGAAATCACACCACCGATGAGTGCCCAACCCATACTCGTTCTTTGTTTTGATGCTTCGTTCAAACCGATAGCAATCGGTAAAAATCCAGCAACTAACGCGAATGAGGTCATAAGGATCGGACGAAGTCTTTCCCGACCTGCTTCAATGATCGCTTCTTTCATCTCAGTTCCTTGTTGGATCAACTGGTTTGTAAAGTCCACAAGTAGAATTGAGTTTTTGGTAGCGACACCGATGAGCATAATCAGCGCAATCATGGAAAAGAGATTCATAGACTCGTTGGCAAGGAAAAGTGCAATGAAGGCACCACATAACGCTAACGGTAAAACCAACATGATGGCGATCGGAGTGATGAAACTTTCATAGAGAGAAGCAAGTACGATGTAGATGAATAGGATTCCAAGTCCCATTGCAATCGCCATCGAGGAACCTAACTCTTTGAAGTTTTCAGCTTGTCCAAGATAATTGATTCTTACTGTAGAAGGAAGAGGGAGTTCCGTTGCAGTGATTTTTGCAATCTCTTCAATCGCACCACCCATCCCTGGACCATCCGGAGCCATATCTGCATAAATTTCCAAAGACTGGTTTCTGTTCAATCGGTTGATGGTCGCAAGTCCCGTTGTTTCTTCGGAAGTAGCAACGTTTTTGATCGGAATCATGATGTTGTTGAAATTAGGAACATAGGACTGATAGAAACTTTCTTTTAAGTTTCTTTGTCCTTCTTTGAGTCGAACCCTGATATCATATTCCACACCATTTTGTCTATATACAGCGGGAGTTGTTCCTTCGATCAAAGTTCGAAGTTCCATACCAATGGCTGATCCAGAAACACCTAACATAACTTCTCTGGCGCGATCAGGAATCACTCGAAATTCAGGGGAACCTGCTCTGTAACTTGTATCTACGTCAAGTAATGCTTTGGACTTTTTCAATCGTTCCAAAAGTTTTAAACCGTATTCTTGAACGTCCTCTCCCTTTTGTCCACTCACAACCAGTACGAAAGGTCTTTGTCCACCGCCGACATTATCAATATCTTTTACGATCGGAGTTGCATAAGGGTGAGTGATGGCAAGTTCCTTTCTTAAAACGTCTTTGAATTGGCTTGTATTTACTTTTCTTTGTTTCGAAGGAACCATTTCCACAAACATAGAAGCGGTTCGGTTTGTATTGAACATCGCTACTTGTTTTGTTTCTTCGTGTGCAGAAATTTTTTCATACACTTCTTTCGCAACCGTAGCCATCTTATCAACCGATGTGCCAGGTGGCATGTCCAAAGTTACTTGGAACTTACCTTGGTCCTGTGCTGGTAAGAAAGTTTTTGTAATGAACTTGGTAAGAAAGATACTGAATACGAATAGAAGAATCGCTCCAGAAATAATCAAAAGAGGAAACTGTAGAGTGAACTTTAAGATTTTTGCATAAAGATTTTCTAGTCTTGTTTGAAATCTATTGAAAACATCCAAAACCTTTTCCAATCCAAAATTCAACACATTCAGAAGGATGCGAACGGGAGTAAAAATTAGAGTCAATACTTGAGCCACTTTTCCTGGCTCTGCGGGACCAGAAACGTAAGCGACTTGAGCATCTTGTGGTTTTTTCTTAGATTTGGAAGTCGTTGTTTCTGGGGAAGAATGTCCTCCTCCGTGACCACCACCATGACCCGCAACAGCTCCACCAAAATAAGCAGATAACATCGGTGCGATGGTAAGTGCATCATAAAGGGAGATGAGTAAGGCAAAACAAATGGTAAGTCCGAATTCTCGTAAGAACTGTCCAACAACCCCGCTGATAAACGCAATCGGCATAAACACGGCGATAACGGCCATTGTTGTTGCGATGACGGCAAGAGTTACTTCTTTAGTTCCGTCAATGGATGCCTGTCTTGCTGTTTTTCCCATCTCTCTATGGCGGAAAATATTTTCCCGAACCACAATCGCATCATCAATGAGAAGTCCAACCGCCAAACTGAGTGCGAGTAGAGTCATTACGTTGACTGTAAATCCAGCAATCGCCATCAAGATAAAAGCGCCGAGTAGCGAGTTCGGTAGTGCAAGCCCAGTGATTAGTGTAGAACGAACACTTCCGAGGAATAATAATACTACGATGATAGTAAGTGCAATCCCGATAAAGATGGTCTCATTTACATCAAAGATATTGTCTTCGATAGCAGTTGAGTTGTCGTTTGCAATAGCAAGGAAAAGTGATCCTTCTCGTCTTGCTAAGTCTGTATTGATATCAGCTGCTCTTTTTTTAATCGCCTTGGCAACAGCAACAGTGTTTGCTCCTGATTGTTTATATACAAGAAGAAAGACCGCCTTTTTTCCGTTAAAGTACGCACGGGAAGCTTCGTCTTCCATCGTATCTTTTACTTCTCCCAACTGACCTATTTTAATCGGTACTTCGTTTCCAAAAAGAGAAAGCGGAGTGTCACGAATTTCATCAGGGGATTTGAACTCATTGATGGTTCTATAAACTAATTCGTTGTCGGAGCGACTTACTTTTCCTGCTGGGATGTTCGTTCCACCAGAAGCCAAACGATTGGAAACCATAGAAGCGGAAATCATATGGGATTTTAATTTGTCCCGATCCAATTCTACATGGATTTCTCTTTTTCGTCCGCCGTAGATCGTGATGTTTCCCACGTCTTGTGTAGTGAGTAGGATCTGTTTGATTTCTTCGTTGGCAATATCATAAATTTCTGCTTCCGGAAGATCTGCTCTTAATGCTAAGATGATAATGGGTTGATCGGCAGGATCGATCCTTCTGATGATCGGTTCTTTTGCATCATCAGGTAACTTCGGCTTTACGGCAGAAATTTTGTCGCGGACCTGTTGTTCGGCATATTTCACATCTGTTTCCATTGTGAACTCAACAACGACAGTCCCCAAACTTTCGTTACAGATAGACTTGATTCGTTTGACCCCAGAAATAGTGGACAATTCGTCTTCTACTGGTTTCGCAATCAACGTTTCGATTTCGTTTGGTGCCGCACCAGGATAAGGAACCGTGACCGTTACCACCGGAATTGTAATATTGGGGAATAAGTCGACTCCCAATTTGTTTAAGGACAGATAACCTGTAATCAAAATCAAAACGATTGTACAGGTAATAAAAATGGGTCGTTTTATCGAAAGCTCAGCAAAGCTCATCTTATTCTCCAGAGGTCTAAAAACATAATTTTCCCCAGTCCTCGGCAAGGCAAATAAAAATCAACGCTGACCAGATGGTCAACTTTAAACATCTAACAGGGTGGTTCTTTTATGAGACTGATCGTATTGCCTTTATGGTAGATAAATTTAGGGGAAGTTCTTGGGTTTGTTTCTGAAAAAAACTTTATTTTGACATAACTCGAGAAGGATATTTGGGTTTGTTTGGAACTTTTAATTGAATGGCTATTTCATTTACAGAGAGGAATGGCATCGATAAAGAATCATCGCAAACAAATGGAGATTCAAAATATAAAAATACGGAATTTGGAACGAGACTTTAACGACTGGCACAAAGTTTTCAGATTCAAACGAATCCAGGAAGCTTATGTACCAGAGATCAAATAAGGACCTAATTTAAGTTAGCATAATTTAGTTAAAGTGCGCGATTCAACAAAATTATTGATCAAAAATATTATTTGAATTCAAACTTTCCATTAAGAACTTTTTCTAAGTCTTCGTTCGTAGGTTTCATATTTTTAACATCTTCCGCAGAAGGAAGGATTTTTGTTTTTATATTATCTGTTTCGATTCCATTACAAGGATCACTTGGATTGGTTTTTTGATTTTTGATAGCATTGATCCAAGTACAAGAGATTTTCATATACCCTAAAGGACTTGGGTGAACATAATCAAAATAATCTTGTGAAAGATTAAGAATAGGGTGCATATCAACCAAAGTAATTCTGGATCTAAGGGACGGTGGTGTATTGATCCAATACTTATCAATTAGCTGATTGTAATTTCTGATGTTTCCACTTAGAGTATCAAAATTTGGCAACACCGTAGCAGCAGCCGGTGAAATTCGAATTATCTTTGCTAGAAAGATTTGTGTTTTCGGGTTATTGGAAAGCAGAGCATTCACAACCTTAAATAGATCGATAATCGCATTATTCGGAGATTTTCCTTGGATTAAATCGTTTGTACCAGCATGGACGAGAGTAATGTCAGCGAAACTCGGATAATTTGCAATTGTAAGAAGCTGATCATTTCTCCATCCAGGATATCCATCATGAGTTTGTGTATTGGTAATCCACTGTTGAGTATTGGAACCTCCACTTTGATATCCTTCTGTAGCAAATGTAAATGCTTTGTTAGTCAGTGCAAATTCAGTCATCCAAACTCGATAACCTCCAACAGCTTGATTTGGTGGCATACATATATACTGTCCAATTGAATAGACAGGACAGAATCCCCAGTCTGTAAAACCAAAACCATAAGTAATAGAATCTCCGAAAGGTCGAATCAGAACAGGTTTAGTTAAATCAAAAGATGTATCTTTAGCCTGAGTATCGAAGGTTAATGGGAATAGTAATGTCGTAATTAGCATCACCAACTTGCTTGATAGAGAAATTTTCTTAAACTTCATTTTGTCCTTCCTGTTTGCTTTATCATCAAAATAAAAATTGTCGCATTCCACATAACTACTGATCAATGAATTTTGATCCCACTAGAGACCTGTGGAACTTGATCCTTTGGATTCTAACAGTGGTTCATACATCATCCAAGCAGTATTTTCTGTAACCAACTCATCTTCTAAAATTTCTTTCGTATCTTTAGAAATTTTTTTTCTGCGGATGGTATTCCTTCTTGTATAACCTCCCCAAGGTTCTGCATGAAATCCATGATAGGACTCATAAACTTGGTAGAGAAAAGGAATTTCAACATCGGAACGCCATTCCCCTTTTAAAAAATCGCCTTCTATCCATAAATGCAATATAAATGATTGTTTGGTTGTATTTTTGATTTGTAAGTCGATATAATTGTAGGACAAAGTGGCACCCGAACCAAAAGGGTGAGTTCTTTCGGAATCAGGAAAAATATCAAAACTATGCCGCCACCTCTCTTTTACTTCTAATGGACTATGTAAAGTCATCCAATAAATGAGGTTGGCCATCTGGCAAAGTCCACCGCCAGTTCTTTCAATAAAACTGCCATTCCTAAGTTGCATCCCTGGCAAATATCCTTTGCGCCTTGTTGGTTTCCCCACAAGATACCAAAACGAAAAAACTTGGTTTGGCTGGAGAATAACTCCATCTAACTTAGAAATGGCGATACCAAGGTTTACCTTCTTGTTCTCTTGGAGATACATGGGAACGTCTTTGAGTTTGCGATAGATGGGAGAACTATGTTTAAAAATAGAGATAGAAAAGTTATGAGTTAGCTCTGCCAAGGATACTCTTGTAGTCGCAAAGGATTTTCTTTCGAGAAACCAAACCAGGTAACGTTTCCATTGGAAATAAATCTTACCAAAAAACAGTCGAAGGTTTCCTCGATTGATCTTTCGATGCATACCTGGAATTGATTTTCTTTTAGAACTAAAGCCCATAGGATTGTTTTCTCTTTATAAATTCAGGGCGCTGTCTGTAAGGATTTTTCCAAGACTTGGCGATAGGTACAAGTTTCGAATTTCTTTTTTCTAACCACAAACGATAACGTTGCCAATCTTTTTCTAAAACTAGTTGGTATTCACCTAAAGGTTGAACAAAAGAAAAAATAGGCCCATTCTTTTCATCCTTACTTGCAAGCAAATTCTCATAACGAATTCCATAAACAGCTCGGTAGATTTCTGTGCCTTCTGGTAGTTCCGAGATTGCCTTATCATCAGGTTCCCAAGATAAACAATCTTTTCGAAATTGGAAATGGTAGTATTCGCAAAAACCGTGGTGGGCAACAAGCAAACCATTGTTAGGGACTGAAGCCATAGATTCACCCGGTACCCACATTAGATCATAAGGATACCTAAATAAATGAGGGCTCGTAAAAACTGTAAAAACCCAAAGACTTGTACCAATAGTCCAAACCAAAATTTGAAATCGATTCCAAACCAAAAAGATCTGAACCACAAGAATCAAACTCAAAAGAATTCGGTATTGTATGTCTGCAAAATGAAAGATTGGTAAAAGAAGTAAAAATCCAAAGAAAGCCAAGGCCTTTCGTATTTTTTTATGTTTAGGTTCGGATTTTCCAAATATAAAAAAAGCCCAGTCCCAAAGGATTCCAAAACCAGCTAACGCGAATGCTGCGGACAATGGAAAATTTTCTTTATCACTATAAAACCTTCCATTCGGATTTTGAGGGAGTAAAAAAGGAAGGATGATGGCAAAACAGAAAATCACTGGATAGAATTTTTCAGGTATCCAATAGAAAACCAAAATTCCAAATCCAAAAAGAGCCACCATCGGATGAAACCAAAGGGCAAATAAAAAGAAAATTCCAGAAATGATATGCCGAAAATCAAATACCAAAGATGATAAAAAAGGAATCGTTGGTATTACTTGTGGTTTTGGTTTTATCGTAGCTGTAAAATAACAACCAATACTAAGAATCAAAAATCCTAAAGCCCAACTTTGTTTGGGATATAAAAAACCTAAAACAAAAACCAAAATACTAGGCAGTCCCAAATAAAAGATCCCAATCCTTTTTTTTACACTTATGGATAGATCCTCGTTTCGATTGTCGTTAGCGTTGGTTTGCGTATTGTCACTGGGAAAAAAATTGATTATTGGGTCTTGGCTTTCCTTTGCAGCAAGGAATAAACTCCGAGCGACGAAGAGAGAAAATATGAGCCAAACGGTCGTTATCACCTGAAAAACAAATAAAGATTCGTCACTCACACCGAAGATCTGAAACAAAAAAGCGACGATATGAAAAACGGGAGAATGGTCTGGCGAATGCAATTTCCCTGTTTCTAAGAGAGAAATTGCTTGGACACCATACCAATAAATATCCTTACCGAACAATGGGATTTAGTTGGAGATTTGGACTTTTTTGCCAATCATCTGCAAGCCATTGGCAGACTTTTTTACAATAAGTGTATCACCAAAGATGATAGTAGATTCCGCATTCGTTGTTTCTGCATAAGGACTATTGGAATCTAAACTCTGTGTGACAACCTTGTGATCCCTGCCAAAGATTTTAATTTTGGCCTCAGTTGGAGATGCTTCTAACAAAACCCAATTTCCATCTAATACTCTTTTTTCAGACACATCATCTTTCCAAATGACGAAGGAACCATTCGAACGAAATACATAATCCAATCTACCTTCCGAAACATCACCGAACACTGCTTTATTGACTATGATAGAGAGAATGGTGTTTTTAGTTTTCGACAGGATGGACTGTTTGAATTCATCAGCATTTTTATCAACTACTGTAAATCGTTTTCCTTTTTCTCCAAGTAAGATGATCTCAGCGATGACAGTGTCTTTCCAAGTTTTTCCTGGTCGCACTTTTTGGATGGTGAATGTAAACTTTTTTCCTGATAAAGTTTTTGGGAAAAATATTCTTTGACCACCTTGTTTGTCTGCAATTTTGATAGGAAAAGAGTCTGATTCATTGGATACAGTTAATTCAGTCACCGATCCATTTTTAAAAAACAAAGCATCTAATCTTTGATAACCGTTAAATATTTCCAAACCTGATAAATCGATATTGTCTTCTAATTCAATTTGAAAAGATTCACCTTCTCCATTTTCTTTAGCGCCTTCCACCCAAGCAAAATCGATACTACCATCAAACAAACTATATGCGGGATAATTAGGAAGTGTGCTACTAGCAGTGACTTGGCCAACGATGGGTTCCGGATAAACTACATCCAATTTTTTACCATTTTGGAAAAATGAAACCGTTTGGATTCCATTCCCTGATTCCGGTAATAGATAAATTACGTGAACTCCATTGGATCTTATTTTTTGTGGAGTTTCTTTAGAGCAGTCAAAATTTGTCGCATAACTGCCGTCTTTATAAAAGGCAACGTATCCTTTTTTGTCTTTGCATTCGATAGAAATTTCATTAAAAAAGGAACGTCCGTCGGTTTTTCCTGCTTGGTTCCATTTGGCTCCATTGGAGAAAAAAATGGTAATCCCATCTAAGCTGGATTCTGGTTTCCAATATTTGCCAGGTTTGAATACATTGATGGGGCTTGTACCATCAGCAGACGAAGCTGCTTGGATTCGTTCGATAACGATGGAATTTTCTATTGGACTATTTTTACAAAATAGAACCAGGAAAACCAAAATTGTTAGGAGCAATGTTTTCAAAGGTTGTACCTCGGCAGATACAAATCATCCAGAACACTTTCAACGGAGACAAGTAAAAAATTGACCTGTCTTAGATCATCATATAAAGAATCAGTAGACAGGCTTTCAAAAACAAGGATCTTAAAACTTAGATCAAATGAAAGTTTTGTTACCAAACGTTTTTGGTTCCGAAGAAATTCGTCAGTTTTTTATGACTCACGGCAAAACCATCAAACTAAAGAAAAAGGAATATTTTGCCAAAAAGGGAATTCCTTTATTTAGCGTTGGTTTGGTTGTCAGTGGTGGATGCAAACTCATTTATAAACATGGGAAAAAGGAATGGATCAAATCCTTTATCTTCGAAGACGGACTTTTGGGAAGTTTGCCAAGTATCTTTGAAAACCAACCCATTCCCTATTCCATCATAACGATGGAACCGAGTGAAGTGATTGTGTTAACTGCAAACGAATTCAAATCAAAAATGGAAAAAGAAAACGGTTATCAAAATTTTCTCATTCAATTTCTTTCGAAATTGTATTTAAAAAAAGAAGAACGAGTCGCAGATTTTTTACTCCTGGAACCTGAAAAAAGATACAAAAAGTTCATTCAGGAATATTCTCATGTTTTAGATCGGATTTCCCAAATAGACCAAGCTGCCTATTTGGGAATCACAAACGTGGCGCTCAGCCGTATCAAAAAGAGGATTTTTTTAAAGAATCCTTAATTGCACCTAAGTATAATTTGGTGAATTCTTCTCCTGAGAATGGATTTTGTGAAGTGACTAAGTTTCTATCTCTTGTGGCAAATCCGCTTGCAGGAAAAAAAGAAGATTCGTACAACATTCCTCGTCCTTTTAATAACTCAGAAATTTTTCTAACTTTAGGTTTACCTTTCATCACGAAGGTTTCGATAAACCATTCTTCCATTTTGGTAACAGAATTCACACGATAACCATGAAATAAAAATCCTTCTCCCTTAGAACCGGAAGGAAGTGTGAGTAACAAAGCTGGTGCATGGCAAACCAAACCGATTGTTTTTTCCTGTTTTTGAAATATGGAAAGTAAAATGGGAAGATTTGTATCATACAACAAGTCACTCATCAGTCCTTGTCCACCAGGAATGAGTAAACCTACATAACTTTGATTCTTTTGGATGGCAAGTTCGAGTGAGATTGGTTTTTGAAAGGAATTGAGTGAAGTTAAAAAACGAATGGCTTCTTCTTTTTCTTCTTTCGAATTCCAGTATTTATCTTTTAAACTTTCTGGATCAAATGTAACCTTTTTGCCATTGGGTGTGGCAAACTCTAAATCAAAACCGGATTGGTTCAAACGAATGGCAGGATGGGCAAGTTCATTTAAGAACACTCCAGTGGGATGATCAAAACTTTCATCTAACAAAAGTGTACTCGCAGCACTCATCACAATTAAAACTTTTGGTTTTGGTTCTGAATTTGCAAAAAGAGAAGATTGGAATACTACCATAGAAATGACCCATACCATTGGTACTCGGAGTAATTTAAAAATGGCAAAACGATCGGGTAAGTATTGTTTTAGAATCTTGTAAGCGGAAAGAAAAAAAATGTTTTGGTTCCAAATTGGATTTTGCATGGTGATGACTCTCAAAGATTAGATTTGATGAGTCCTCTACCCAAAAGATAGGGACTCTTCTAATAGAGGTCATGAATGTTTAACTTATTTTTAACTTAAGTTAAAATTTTTGAAAAGAAGAACCCCTCTTCCCGCTACTAAAAAAACGAGATCGATAGGATTCGAACAGGTTTCCAGTAATTTCTCTAAAACAAATCGATAGTTTCAAAACCTTGTAATAACTTTACCTCTATCTTTTCTTTTTCCGTTCTATTTAAAATATATTTCATATTTCCATCAAAATCATCCCCAAGTTTCAGATTGGGTTCTAATGGTTCTGAAAGCGGTTTGAAAAAATTATCCCAATGAATGGGTATGAGTAGTTTGGGTTTTAAAGTCTGCACTGTCTGTTTGTAATACTCATCTTGAAAGGCAGTGGGTTGTAGGGAAAGTTGAGCAATTCCTAAAAACAAAACATCGGCCTGCAGTTTGTCCAGTGCTCCCTCTACAAAGTTTGTACTACTTTTAATCAAAATTTTATTTTTCCCATGTTGGATGAAAAAATCAAAAGTACCTCCTTCGATAAAGTCCAAAGCTTTTACGGGTTGGACGAGAGGTGTTTCAATGTTTGGATGGTTGGGATCTGTTGCATTTGTTTTCCCAAGGATACGAAAAGGAGGAGTGTGTTTGGATTCCAAAACAGTGATGGTAAACTTTCCGATTGTAATCGGTTTACCTGGTACAAACTTTTGCATTTGTTCACTAGTAAGCCCGGCGCCTGTTCCTACATTGAGAGTAGAAGAAGAACCAAATAACTTCGCCTTTGTATGTTTGGCGACAAGTGGAGAATCCATTACATGATCATAATGTGAATGGCAAACAAATATGGCTCCCAATCGGTTGATATTTGCCCTTTCGATGACTGAAGAAACGATGATTGGATTAGATTCTATTTTGGAAAATGCAGTTTTCCATATTGATGGTCTTGAAAAAAATCCATCTGTTAAAATTTGTGTTTCTCCATCATCTAACAATATGGAGGAGGTTCCAAGGAAAGTGACTCGCACTTTTCCTTTCGGTATGAGGTTTGATTTACTTTCATGTGGGAAATAGGTATCGTAATGGTTTAGATTTCCAGAAGAACGAAGGGCACAATGGGAAAAAAAGAAAATGAAGGAAACATAGAGAAGGACTAAGGAAAGATTTTGTTTTTTAAGAAGTTTGGTTTTCTCTGTCATAACCACCAAACCTAATCCAAAGAAACAATGGTGGCAAACCATTTATAGTTTTATAAAAGATTCGATTTTAGCGAAAGGGATTTGTAGGACTTGGTCTCTGGGTGTGCACAATGTGCGCAAACCAGAGACGGGAGCGAACGCGGACTCCGAAAAAGCCCGGGCCCACAGGGCTTCGCCCAAAAAAGAACAGAAATAGAATGATAGATTCAGAAGGATTTAATTTTTGTTTTTGTAGGGATGGTTGGAGATTTGATTTCTGTTTTGACAGATTCTTTTGGATTTGTTTGCAACATAGGTTGGAACTTAGTCTAAAACTCAATATGAAATCTATTAATTCAGAATTACCCGTTGTTGTCACTGGAGGTTCAGGATACATTGCGTCTTGGATCGTTAAATATTTGTTAGAAGATGGAAAGAAAGTGAGGGCGACGGTTCGCAGTCTCAAAGATATTTCTAAAATTGGCCATTTATTAGAGTTAAATGAAAAGTATCCGGATCATTTGAATTTGTTCGAGGCGGATCTTCTATTGGATGGAAGTTTTGACAAAACCATTGAAGGCGCCGAACTTGTGATCCATACGGCTTCCCCATTTTTTGTTGCCGGTGTCAAAGATGCACAAAAACAATTGATTGATCCTGCTTTAAAAGGAACCAGGAATGTTCTTGAATCTTGTAATCGTATACCTTCCGTTAAACGAGTTGTTTTAACTTCGAGTGTGGCAGCGATTCATGGGGACAATATTGATTCTTTACAAGTTCCGAACCAGACGTTTACGGAAGATCATTGGAACATTACCAGTAATCTCAACCACCAACCTTATGCTTATTCCAAAACTTTAGCTGAAAAAGAAGCTTGGGAAATTCAGAAAAAACAATCTCGTTGGGATTTAGTTGTGATCAATCCATCATTTGTGATGGGACCTTCGCTTTCCAAACGTATGGATGGAACTAGCGTTGAGTTTATGAAAAATATGTTAAAGGGAGTTTTCCGCACTGGTGTCCCGGATACAAAAATGGGATTTGTTGATGTTAGAGATGTTGCAAAGGCACATATCTTAGCAGGATTTACTCCAAGTGCAAAGGGAAGACATATCACTTCCGCAGAAGTAATACCGATGTTAGGTGTTGCAAAAATCATTAAAGAAAATTTTGGAAACAAATATTCCGTTCCAACGGGGACTCTTCCAAAGGCACTTGTATATGTGATTGGTCCTTTTTTTGGATTATCTTGGGGTTATACAAAAAATAATATTGGCCAACCGTTAAACTTAAATAATGAATTTAGCAAAACGGATCTAGGACTCACCTATCGCCCGTTAAAAGATACATTTATGGATCATGTCAATCAAATGGAAAGTTCTGGATTGTTGTGATTTGGTTCAAACGAACCTGATTGGAAAACTAGTGAAACTGCGAAGTTTTCTTTAAAATTTTTGCAGAGATTCAGTTCCCAGGAGACAAGGGTTCGATTTTATGGTAGGAGTTGGGCCGGGAATAACACCCACAAGCCCACCTCCACCACCCATTCAGGGTGGGGGTCGAGACCGAGCGCACGAGACATAATATGCAATCTCTCCAAACCAATCCGTTTCTTGGTACAGACTACTTACAGTTCGGTACTCCAAAACAACAGGAATTGGCAATTGATTTAGAAAAATGGAAAATTCTAAAATCTTTACATGGTTTCAAACCTACATTGGCTGGCACCATTCCCTTGGATATCGATACAGATTCTAGCGATGTGGATCTCTTAGTAAAATTCAATATCCCGGCGCATTTACAAAAGATTTGTTATGCAAAGTTTCGCAATTTACCAAATTATAGTTTTTCTGAAAAAACAATGGCCCTTCGCGTAACTCTAATTTGTCGATTTGAAACTAAAAAATTTCAATATGAAATCTTTGGACAATCGGTGGAACCAACAGATCAATATGCTTGGATTCATATGATGGTAGAAAATCGATTTTTAAAATTAGCGGATCCATCCTTTCGAGATGAAATTCGTAATCTAAAAAAACAAGGAATCAAAACAGAACCTGCGTTTTGTCAAATTTTGGATCTAAAGGGAGATCCGTATAAAACATTAGTTTTATGGAATCAAAAATCGGATGAACAGTTTCAAGAATTACTTTTGAAACGAGGGTTTCAAACCATTCCGAACTGACGAAAGGTTAAATTGATCCTTGGTCGTTTGACCTTCATCGCCTTAGGAAGAGAATGCAACCAATGCCTTTGGATGACATCTTTCATTAAAAGCAAACTCCCGTGTTCTAACTGCAACTCTACTTTCTCTTCTGTTTTTTTATGTTTGTAACGAAAGATACGTTCGGCTCCAAAACTTACTGATGCAATTGTTGAATTGGGACGTAAAGATGTTTCATCATCGCTATGCCAAGCCATCCCTTCGCTTCCATCATGGTATAAATTGAGTAAACAAGAATTGAATTTTTCTTTAGAGACCAACTCCACTTTGGTTTTTAATTCCAAAAGGAATGGAGACCAAGGAAGTGCCGTTTTTGTGGTTCCCGAATACCGGTAAGAAAAACCTTTTTCCGCATACCAAGCCACACTTCGTTTGGTGGTAATGTGTTTTCCATACAAGATGGCCTCATCTTGTTTCCAGTCGATTCCGTCCAGAAGAGAGAGGAAAAACTGATCTGCTTCCTCCCTGGGGATAAAATCTGGGATGTACAACAAAACCCCGTCATAAGGTAAAAGATTTTCGGATTCAGTTCTGTGGAATAAGTGCATGGATTTCGAAAAGGGTCGCCTGAAAAAAGTAAGTCACTGTAATTTTTCACCCACTTACCAAAGAAATCCAATGAAAATTGACACCCACTGTCGAAACAGTCTAAAATTTTAGTTGGTTTCCCTTGGAGACCAAAGAATCTATACTCGTATGACCCCAACTCGCACGATTCAATCTTTCATCGACGCTAAAAAGGAAAACAATTCTCCTTCGGAAGAAGTCTGGAACTCACTGAAAGGATACCGAAAGTGGAATGAACCCGAACTCATCGGTCTAAGAAATGCCTCTGGTTATTATCCAGATATTTATTTTGAAGAAGGAATGGATGAAACCATTTCGAAACTACTAGCAAAATTCAAAGAGAGAGTTGTTCCCCATAAATTTTAATGAATCCCAGTACCCCTAAAGTTTTATACCAAGAAGCAAATCCCTACGGTTCTTTTACTGCATTTTTAGAAGATGATGGAAGAACCATTTACCTTTACTTACAATCACATAACAACCCTGAGTGGCCGATGAAAACACTTTGGGTGCGAAACTTAATTGAAGCCCCGGATTCACGAGTGGATGAAGATTTTGATGCGGGTCTTGCGCCCGTGTTGACCAAATCGGAAATCACAGATCCAAATGCACAAACTTCTCTTACAGAAGACCAAATCCATTTTATTTGGTCGGAAGAAGGTGACGGTGTTGCCTTATTTGTTGATGAAGAACTACAAGCTTATCTTCCTTCTTGGTCAGGGATCAAAGGGATTCATGGATACGCAAAGTTTGCAAAAGAAGAAGCACCTACTGCATCTCCCCTTGGTGATCCAGAAAATGGAGTGATTGCTGAACGAGTCAGAACCAATCGTAAATTTTGGGAATCTGTTGCGGAAAAAGATCATTGGAAGAAAGCACAAAAACTTCGATTGGATTTTTTAGAATCAAAACTTGGGAAACATGAAAAGTATTGGTCTGCTGATGGAGGAAAGTATCCTTCACTTGGAATCGCTTCTTTTTTACCAAAAGAATTTCCTGGGATTAAAATCTTCTCTACCATTGGGATGAGTGTTCAAAACCAACCTTCGATTGAACTCTATCACAAAGAATATGAAAACTTTTCTCGGATCGAACTTGTTTTTGCCATCCAACTGTTAAAAGATACAGAAGATAAATCAGAAACATGGATCCAACATGTACTCGGCGAGATGGTAAAATTTCCTTGGAACACAGGAATTTGGTTTGGTCACTCTCATACAATTCAAAATCCAAGAAAAGATCCCGATCAACTCTATCTAGACTTCAATTGGTTCGTTCTACGTAACGTCACAGAGGAAATAGAGCAGGGTTCCAAGGAATTACTGCCAAATCTTCACGGACTACTCACAGAGAATGGCAAACGCGCAAATTTTCTCTTATTAACTCCTATCGCAACGGAAGAACGAATTTGTTTTATGCGAGAAGGTTCTGCTAAATTTTGGGAAACTTGGAAGAAGGAAGGATATAGTTTCTATCACGACAGCGAACGCAGGATGTTAGAATTCTAATTTTGTAGATTTTAATTGTAAAAAAATCCGATTCAAACTCTAAAATCTGTCCGTTACTCTAAGTGATATGGCAGAGACGTATACAAAGTACTTCAATTTAGAGTTTGAACCCTTTTCTTTAGAACGAATCCTCGAAGAAAAACAAGATTCTTCCGGATTTTTCCTCTCTACCGTATTTCAAAAACGGTTTTCGGAAGAAGTGAACCTCAAACGCCACGAAGATCAAAAACTTTGGATCCAAACCAAGAATCTTCGTTATGTTGTTTTGGATGGAATTCAGAAAATTTCTGATGAAAATGGAAGACTCGAACCAACCAACATCCTCTACTTACTCGTATTTTTTGATTTTAATTCCATCACTGAGTATGGATTTGAAGACGTTTGCAATGTGCTAATGAAACGTTACGATCTCCCTTCTCTCATCCTCAAAATGCCTGACACGGACCATTTAGAGATCTGGGGAAAGGATCATTCACGTAAAAGTTATAAAAACGTAGTGCATCCTAACATCGAATCACTGATGAAAGCACTCTTTGATTCGATCAATAAGAAGGATCATTTCCAATTTATTGGTATGGAAAGAGCTAATTTAGATAAAAAATCGGGGTTTTCGATGAGTAGAAGAGGTTTTACGCGGGCGATTGCTTAGTTTTTTCTCAAACGAAGCTCTATAAAAGAAAAAACCCGCAGGTTTTGCGGGTTCACACAATCTTACTTCGAGAGTTTCGAAGGAAGAATCGAATCTAAGTTATTTCTTAGATTTTTTCTTTGCAGCTTTTTTCTTAGCGGCTTTCTTTTTTGCGGCTTTCTTTTTAGCAACCATTGTGATCGTCCTTATCTTTTGATTTCAAAACACGGCTGTCCTTGGCAAACAGAGAGTGAATTGATACGACATAATTAAATCATATCAATTTTAATGTAAAGAAATTTTATTTTTTGCATGAATTTTTATTCAAAATAAAAAAACAGACTAATACACATTCTACGGAACTTTGATAACAATCTTACCAATTGTTTGTCCCGATTGAAATGTACGGAGTGCATCGTGTATCGAATCAAACGTAAACTCATGCCCAATCGTTTGTTTTGGTAGTGATAAGATCATTAAATCGGAAAAATGTTTTCTTAATTCATCAATTTCATTCCACAACCATATTAAATTGAATCCCATCACCGATTTATTGTCTGAAATCATGGATAATGGATCAATTTTTGGTCTTCTGAGGTAAGAATAGGCGATTGATATCCAATTTCGGTATGAATGTGATGGTGTGAAGTTCGCACTACCATAGGTAACAAGCCTTCCCATTGGTGCTAAGAGATCATAACTGTCCTGAAAATAACGACCACCTAAACATTCTAAAACTATTTTTAACGGATGTTCTGATAAAATTTTCCTCATCTCTTGTTTAAACTTAGGAGATCTAATGAGAAAATAATCATAACCAACCTCTTTTAAGATCGAAAACTTAACGGAATCACCTACAAGACCGATCGGGATTGCTTTTTTTTTCTTCGCAATGTGACCTGCCATGATTCCAACACCACCTGCAGCACTATGAATGAGAACATGATCTCCTTCTTTCACTTGTCCTAGTGGAACGAGTGCATAGTACGCAGTGAGTGCTTGTACAACAAATGCGGCACCATCTTCCATCGACCAACCCTTCGGAAGTGCAAAAACTGTTTTTTCTGAAATGTTAAGATGAGTTGCATAAGCACCGAAGCGAGTCACACCAAACACAGAGTCGCCGACTTTAAAATCCTTAACATTTGGGCCTATTTTTGCGATTTTTCCTGCAAATTCCAATCCAGGAATGAAACTTCCCTTTGGAGTTGCTGAGTACAAACCATAAATCGAAAATACATCGGCAAAGTTGAGACCAATGGCTTTCACTTCAACGGTAACTTCATCACCTTCCGGTTCATTGAGTGATTCTGATTTTCTTTGCAGTTGATCGATAGATCCCGTTTTTTCGATGCGATAGACTTCTCTTAACATATTATCTTAAAAAAAATTCTATTCCATAACGATGAAACCATTTTTCCATGGTTCCAGAGTCTGAACGAGAGAGTGCCGTGGAACTAAAACAAACACCTTTACATACAATCCATAAAGAAATGGGAGCTAAGATGGTTCCTTTTGGCGGTTGGGACATGCCCGTGCAATATACGGGGATCATCCAAGAACATTTAGCCACAAGATCGGCTGCGGGACTATTTGATGTTTCCCATATGGGAGAAATTTTTGTCACAGGAAATGAGGTCGATGTTCTTTCTTTCTTAGAATCAGTCACTTGTAACACCATCACTGGGATGAAAGTTGGCCAAGTGCAGTACAATGCAGTGGTGAATGAAGATGGTGGGCTTGTGGATGATATCACTGTTTATAAATTCAGTGATTCAAAATATATGATTTGTTCCAATGCATCCAACAACCCTGCCGTAACAAAACATTTAGAAACATATAAAAAAGGGAACGTTTCTGTTGTTGATGATAGTAAAAACTGGCATCAAATTGCATTACAAGGCCCAAAAGCAGATGAAATATTTTCCAAATATCTTGGTAAGGACTTAAGTTCCATCCTCTATTATCATTTTGAAGAAATGAATTGGAAAGGTGAAACCATCATCGTATCTCGTACAGGTTATACGGGTGAGGATGGATTTGAGATTTATACATCCAACACTCTCGGTGTCAACATTTGGAAAGATTTATTAGAAATTGGGAAAGATTTTGGTTTGGTTCCCGTAGGTCTTGGCGCTCGTGACACACTAAGACTTGAAGCAAAATACCCGCTGTATGGCCATGAACTGAATGCAGAATGGACTCCTGTAGAATCGGGAATCAACTTTATTGTCAAAGAAAAACCCTCACCTTACTTAGGGTACGCGCGGATCATTGCAGATAAAAAGAATGGTCCCAAACGCAAAGTTGTGGGCATTCGCCTGATGGAACCTGGGGTTTTACGTGAAAATTTCCCAATTTTCTCTGGTGATGGGAAAGAAATTGGCAAATCTACCTCGGGAACCCATTCTCCCAGCCGGAAAGAATCCCTAGGATTAGCCATTCTAGACACCGAATTCGCCAAAAACCAAGTGGAAGTATTTGTGGAGATTCGTGGGCAGAAGAAATTGGCAAAAGTAGAGACTGGTGCCTTCATCCAAGGCAGTGTCCGAAACAATCGTTAAACGAAAGAGTCGCATCGAAGAGGAAAAATCATGGCAGATACACAAGCAAGAGACGGATATTATTATACGGAAAAACATGAATGGGTCAAAGTAGAAGGTGATGTGGCACAAATTGGAATCACTGACTTTGCACAAAATGCACTTGGTGACATTGTGTTTATTGACCTTCCTAAACCAGGAAAACAAATCAAAGCAAAAGACAGCCTTGGAACCATTGAATCAGTAAAAGCAGCTGAAGATTTGTATTCACCGATTTCTGGTGAAGTTGTGGAAACAAATTCCGCTCTCGGTTCTAATCCAGCAGCAGTGAATGCAGAACCTTTTGATACTTGGATGGTAAAATTAAAAAACATCCAAACTTCCGAACTCGGAAGTCTTTTAACAGCAGCGCAGTACAAAGAATACGTATCTAAACTAGATTAATAGGAGTTTTTCTAAAGTGAGTTCCGCAAAACCTACATTACCGATCCATTCCCCTTACGAAGAAACATTAGAGCCAAGTGATACCTTCCTCCGTCGCCATGTCGGTGTGACAGAAGAAACAGTTTCTTCAATGCTCAACACAATTGGTTATAAGGCTTTGGATGATCTCATTAATGATGCGGTTCCGGAAAACATTCGTTTGCGAAAGGAACTCAACTTACCTACTCCTGTTGGTGAATATGCTCTCCAAAGAGAACTAAAGAAAATTGTTTCTAAAAACAAAATCTATAGATCTTATTTAGGTCTTGGTTACAACTCTTGTATCACACCTGCCGTGATCCAAAGGAACATTTTAGAAAATCCAGGCTGGTATACGGCGTACACTCCGTACCAAGCAGAAATTGCCCAAGGTCGAATGGAAGCTCTCATCAACTTCCAAACGATGATCACCGATTTAACGGGAATGGAAATTGCCAACGCATCTCTTCTGGATGAAGGGACAGCAGCGGCAGAAGCCATGAACATGTTATTCTCTTTAAAAGAGGACACACAAGGAAAATCATTCTTTGTGTCACAGTCTGTTCACCCACAAACTTTAGATGTGATCCGCACTCGCGCGATTCCGCTAGGAATTAATATTGTTGTAGGATCTTTTAAGAAGATGGTTCCTTCCAATGATTTTTTTGGAGCGATTGTTCAATACCCATCTACTGATGGAACCATTTATGATTTTAGTGAATTTATAGAAAGCCTTCACAAAGTGGGAGCAAAAACAGTAGTGGCGGCTGATCTTTTAGCACTTACTATTTTGAAAGCACCTGGTGAGATGAATGCGGATGTTGTTGTGGGAACTACACAACGATTTGGATTGCCACTTGGATTTGGTGGACCACATGCAGGATACTTTGCCACCAAAGAAGAATACAAACGAAACATGCCTGGTCGTCTCATTGGAGTTTCCAAAGACTCTCAAGGAAAACCTGGT
The DNA here is from genome assembly GCF_004770265.1 of Leptospira congkakensis. Lineage (NCBI taxonomy): Bacteria > Pseudomonadati > Spirochaetota > Leptospiria > Leptospirales > Leptospiraceae > Leptospira > Leptospira congkakensis. Next base: position 778,529 of record NZ_RQGQ01000017.1, on the reverse strand, counting down.
TACCGCCTAAGCCTTCAAACACGAGAACAACACATTCGTAGGGACAAAGCAACATCTAACATTTGTACAGCGCAAGTTTTACTTGCTGTATTATCTTCTATGTATGCCGTTTACCACGGACCTAAAGGTTTAAAACAAATTGCATCACGAGTGCATCGTATGACAACGATCCTTGCCACTGGTCTTGAAAAACTTGGATACAAAATCATTTCCAATCCCTATTTTGATACCATTCGTGTAGAATTGTCTAAAATTTCTTCTGCAGAGATCATACACTATGCAGAAGAACGAGAAATCAACATTAGACAGGTTTCTGGTCATGTGATCAGTATCTCTTTAGATGAAACCACCAATCTAAAAGACATTAAAGACCTTTTGGAAATATTTAACGAAAACAAATCCCTTCATTTTGCTTTAGAAGATCTAACGACCAAAGAAGAATGGAAAATTCCAGAAATCATGGAACGTAAGTCATCTTATCTGACTCATCCAGTTTTCAATAGTTTCCATACAGAAACAGAGATGCTTCGTTACATCCGTAGATTGGAATCCAAAGATTTGTCACTGACAACTTCTATGATTGCACTTGGTTCCTGTACCATGAAACTCAATGCATCAACTGAGATGTATCCTGTCACTTGGCCAGAACTATCCAATATCCATCCTTTTGTTCCTGAAAACCAAACCGAAGGGTATAGAACACTTTTTAGCCAATTAGAAAAATGGCTTTGTGAAATCACAGGTTTTGCTGAGGTTTCTCTTCAACCTAACGCTGGTTCGCAAGGAGAATATGCAGGTTTACTTGCCATTCGTAATTATCACCAAAGTCGTAACGATATGCATAGAGATATTTGTCTCATCCCTATCTCGGCACACGGAACCAATCCTGCATCTGCAGTGATGGCTGGATTCAAAGTGGTTCCTGTGAATTGTGATTCCAATGGTAACATTGATGTAGATGATCTTAAGAAAAAAGCAGTCGAATACAAAAGTAGTTTAGGTGCCCTTATGGTAACCTATCCTTCCACACATGGTGTGTTCGAAGCTTCCATCAAAGAAATTTGCCAAACCATACATGATAACGGTGGGCAAGTCTATATGGATGGAGCCAATATGAATGCCCAAGTGGGACTCACAAGACCTGGTGATATTGGTGCTGATGTTTGCCATTTAAACCTTCATAAAACTTTTTGTATCCCTCACGGTGGTGGTGGGCCAGGTGTTGGACCAATCGGTGTTGCCGAACACTTAGCACCTTTCCTTCCAGGACATAGCCTTGTGGAAAATGGGTCGAATAACAGCCAGTGGGCGGTATCTGCTGCACCTTGGGGATCGGCATCGATCATAGTAATATCTTGGGCATACATTGCCATGCTTGGATTTGAAGGATTACAATTTGCAACTAAGATCGCAATCCTCAATGCAAACTATATCGCTAAAAAATTAGAATCTTCATTTCCAGTATTGTATCGTGGGAACAAGGGTCTAGTGGCTCACGAGTGTATTTTGGATATGCGTGGATTCAAAAAAACAAGTGGAGTTGAAGTAGAAGATATCGCCAAAAGGCTTATCGACTTTGGATTCCATTCACCCACTATGTCTTTTCCAGTTCCAGGAACTCTTATGGTCGAACCAACAGAATCTGAATCGAAAGAAGAACTCGATAGATTCATTGACTCTATGTTAGCCATTGCCGGAGAAATCAAAGACATTGAGTCGGGAGTTCTTTCCAAAGAAGACAACCCACTTAAAAATTCTCCTCACACGGCAGACATGGTCATCAGCGACTCTTGGAACCATTCTTATCCAAGAGAACGAGCGGCTTACCCTCTTCCTTGGTTACGCACACGTAAGTTTTGGCCAAGTGTAGGTCGTGTGGACAATGTGTACGGAGATCGTAACTTGGTTTGTTCTTGTATTCCCATGGAAGACTACGCCGTTTAGGAAATTGAAGGAAAAGAAAACCAATGTTTTACGAAAAACATGTTTTTGTCTGCGAAAACCAAAGGGCACCCGGAGAACGGGTGTCTTGTGGAAACCAAGGTTCCATTGAACTTCTAAAACTCCTCAAACAAAAAGCAGCCAAAGCGGGAATTCAATATAAATTCCGAGTTCAAAAATCTGGTTGTTTGGATCGTTGTGAACTTGGTCCCATCCAAGTATCTTACCCCGAAGGAAAATGGTTTGCGATGAAAACCGAAGCCGATGTGGAAACTATTTTAGAATTTTATCTTAAAACCAACCAACCGGAAAAATACAAACACCTAGTCGTTGCAGACGATGCAGTGGCGGAAGAAAAATAGAGAAAGTAGATACCACTCCAAATCAATTTAGCTACCAATCTCTGAAACTGCCTACTAAGTTATTATTTTTAAAATTCAAGTTCATCACTGATTGTTTTTTTGATATTAATGTTCTGACTCATTAGCCCTTGTCGTAAATAACCTGAACTACTCCTGACTTAAATCTGTTTGTTTCAATCAAGGTAAGATTGAGTCTTTCCTTTAAATCTTCAAACAATGGCTTCCCACTTCCCAATGCAATAGGATGAATTGAAATACGATAAATATCGATAAGATTATGATTGATAAATGTTTTAATAAGACTGGCACCTCCGTAAAGCCAAATGTCTTTTCCATTCTGCTTTTTTATCTCCTCCACTTTTTTTAGGATATCTGAACTGATGTATTCGGCGTTGTTATCAATTTTTGGATGATTTGAAAATACATATTTTTTCTTTGAATGAACTCCTTCCCAAAGTTTAACTTCTGCTTGAGTAGCATCATTTACCGGTTGATAGTTACCCCAGTTGTCATAACTTATCCGACCATAAAAAATTGTATCAATTGTGGACAAGAATCCATCAAAGTTCATATCATCATCCATGATACACCAATCAATTTCTCCATTAGGACCTTCAATAAAACCATCTAATGTTACAGCTAGATCTAATATAATTTTTCTCATATTACCTTTTCCTATTTCATAAAGTTCTCTTATTTAAGAAATTCAAAAAACCAGCGTTCAATACAGTCCAGTAAAACAACCCGAACTCGATTGAGAAAAGTAAAGTTCATTTTCTTTCTACTTTTCTAATTTCCTTCTTCGGTCCAACGAATCGAAGTAGGTTCTCCCCAAATCTGAGGCAGGGCATGAAAGAGAATGCATTTCTGAACAGTTAGCACAAATTAAACGAATTTTTAAAAACTAACGAAGGATTGATTTCAAATCTAAATTTATTTTATACATAACTTTTTTCATTAACATAGGATGTATTTTTGAGGAGGTAGTTAGGTTGTAATACAAACCAATATAATTGGTCTCATTTTCAAGGTAGCTATTATTGAAAATAACTCCTCCTGATTTATTTTTAATTAAAATTTCTAGATTTATAATACACTCTGTCTTAAAAATCGGCGCGCCAAAATACCACGTAAATACTCCAAAAAGTCCCAATCCATACGTAGTATTATACCTATTACATGTATAAGTATTAATTTTTCCAAAAATATTGAAATCTTCATTATCGGAAGTATTTTCAGAAATAAAAATTTTTTTAAACTGATATTGGTTAGCCAATTCTCTTTTGATAATATCAGCTATATAGTATTTGATAGGTGAATTAACACTTAATGTATCTGCCTCAGGAAAATTCAATTTGGCTCCAGCTGAAAAAACCAAAGGGATCATGGCAAGTATTGAATCATCCTTATTTTCACCTTTTCTAAGGTCTTCAAAGATAAGAATTTTTGCCGTTTTATTTATGCTAATTTTATCATAATCAAGATAATTTAATTCATAGTTTTCAACTGGAATTGTCATACACGAAAGTGTGGTGATCAATAAAGTAATGTATTTTATTTGGTTTATCATTTTATTTGCCATAGATAATATTTTTTGAATCTCATATAATGAATATTATGTGACTTTAATTTACATAGTTTTTAACTACATCACATCCTATGAATTTTGAATATTGCAATATAGATTCTAGACTTTTATTTACTTCACTTGGTAGCTCTAGGCGTAGTAGACTTCCACTTTTAGTAATTATAGTGATATTTGTCTTCGAAATTACTTCTAGTTGGCCATTTTCAAGTCTCAATAAATCAATGGAATAGTCTTTATGAAATGCGAAAAAAGATTCTAAGAAAAGTATGTTACTTGTGTCTTGAATAAATTCATCAAATGGTAGGAAAAAAGAATTATCATAATTCTTGTGAAACAAATCATATAAGTGCTCAGGGCAAGATACGTTCCCAAATTGGACTTTGCCTTTATAGTCTATTGAATCGCAGAAGTCATATTGATCTAAAACAAACGAAAAGTGGGATTGAGAACATAGTTTTGGATATTTTTGTTTAAAATTTTCGCAAACTTCCAAAGGTAAAGTGACGGAATTTGATTCACATTTAAAAATATAAATAGGTTTAAATGATTTATCGGAAAGTATTGACTTTGAGATTTTCAATTCATTAATTACCGATGCTTTTTCTCTTATGTAGTAAGCGTTACCAACAGTATATATAAATAGACTAGTATAAATTATTAAGAGAAAGGATACTAGGATTATTGTAAGTTTGTATATCTTTTGTTTCATTTAAGTAATGTCGTATAACGAACTAGGCTAATCGAAGTTCCCTGACCCTGAGTCCCGATGGGACGTTAGGGACTCGCACGTAACTTGCGTATGCGAGCGAGTAACAGAAAGGGAATGTGGCGCAGCCCAAGCGAGGCCGTAAGTGCCGAAGCGCACCGTTTCCGCGATGTTATACGAAGTAGAGACCATTAAAAAATTAATTATTAAAATTGAACTCTCATGCACCGGAAGTCTGTATTTTTTGCTGTAAATCTGTAAATTAATGATTTTTCATTATTTGAAAGATAATGAGATACTACTTTCTGGAATTTTTCCTTCGATGAAATTCTATTTTCAAAATTAAAATCACTTAACGCTCCTGCAATGTAATCGGAAACTCTGAGTATTTCATCAAACCATGTTTCTGCCGTGCATCGTGCATCGCCAATAATTAATTCAAAATCAGTTTTTCTAGCCAAGCCACTAACGAAAATCGATACGAAGTCTTTTGAAAGGTAATTATATAAATCGTTTATAGCATCTCGGTCGGAAAACCATCCTATTTTTTTAATCTTAAGATTGGATACGAGTAATGAAATTACATAGCCTATGAAAACACTTACCAACCACATTCTCCAAATACTTAGTAATTTAGTCCCTTTTTCTAATTCAGTTAAAAGTCTATAAATTTTCTTTTCTAAGGAAATATGTTCAGTCATTAAATGAGGCTGGCGAATTTTCCAATCCGGTATCCGAATATTAATTAAATCATTACATGTTTTCTTCATATTTTCTTTAAAAACAGAATGTGTCAACATTGGATAGTATTTTATTTTCGGTAGAATAATAGAGATCGTAAAAATATTTTCAGTTTTGATTTTCTTCAATGATTCGATTGATACGTCTCTCGTATGCTTGATATCACTCTTAAATAATTTATAATAGATTTTTCTTAAGTGTCCTAACTCTTCAAAGTTTGGTATTATTGATATTGCTATTACAAAACTTTCTCGTTTGTCTTCGAAATAGTAATCACTGAAGATGCTCCAATTTTGTGTAGTTGTGAATTCATTCAAAAAGTTACTAAAAAGTTTAATGCCCCCATCGTTAAATACGTTCTGAAAAGTCTCTAACATTGGGAAGTTAATGATTTCAAATTCTGCTTTCAAAAATATTTGTCTCCATTTCGCATAACTCTTTTTAGATGTCTATGGTAGTCATAATTGTTTTCTGACCGGCAGAACAACATTCCATTCGTATACTTCCCTCGAATCATTCATAATTCCTGTCATCGATATCTCCAGTTTAAAGAATTACCATATACAATACCTAACAATTGTTTAAGTATACTGTATGGGTTTACAAGCATTTTTCATTAATGTTGATTGGAATATATCTTTCAAAAATCTAACACTAAACGCTTAGTTTTGCTTCAATCTTGAAGTTGCATTCCTTTTCGAAACTACGAACTTTCCTGGAGAATTTTTTTGGTTGGGGAAGTTCTGCTCGCGAAACCGAGAGGGATGTGATAAAAGGAAATCATTGGGAGGCGGGTCTAGTTCCCCACCCTCAATCGGGCGGGGATACCAATATCCAATCCTGTACCACCCCCCCTAAAAAACCCACAAATCCCCCTTGACAAAATCTATCCCTCTTCCTAATTTAACCAAAAGGTTAATTAGCCATATGGTTAAATTATTGGATTCTGAAGAAACTTTAAATGCAACTTTTCAGGCGTTGGCAGACCCTACGCGCCGAAAGATCCTCATGCAATTGGTCTCGGGAGAGGCCACAGTGATACAACTAGCGGAACCTTTCCAGATGAGTTTACCCGGAATATCAAAACACCTAAAGGTGCTGGAAAAAGCTGGGTTAATCGAGAAAGGCAAGGCTGCTCAATTCCGACCTTGTCGATTGAAGGTGGAAGCTCTAAAGGAAGCCAACGAATGGTTGGAACAATACAAAAAGTTATGGGAAGAACGATTGGATCGTTTGGATGCCTACTTAATCGAACTACAAAAATCAAAAGGGAAAAATTAAAATGTTTAAATCAGAATCAATTCTTACATTAGAAGAAAAGACAGTTCGTATCGAACGATTGTTTGATGCTCCAATCCAATTAGTTTGGGAAGTTTGGACAAACCCTTTACACATTTCAAAATGGTGGGGTCCAAAAGGATTCACAAATCCTACCGTCGAATTTGATTTTAAGGTGGGCGGATCGTATAGAATTGTTATGCGATCTCCTGATGGTGTAGATTATCCTATTATTGGAAAATTTTTAGAAATCACTCCCTTCCAAAGTTTTGTTATCAGTGATTTAGTTGATGAACATCCAGATGAATGGGTGGATGAAATCCAAAAATTAACAGGGCCTATTGGAAGTCGCGAACTCTTAAATTCAAAACTGAGAGTTTTATTTGAAGAAACCGATGGCAAAACAAAAGTCATTCTTCTTACTGAATTTGCAAACAACCAAATTCGCGATGGTTTTGCAAAATCGGGAATGAAAGAAGGTTGGTCAGATAGTTTCGAAAAACTAGAAGAAAATGCACTTCCTAAATCCAATGAAATTTATATAGAAAAAATCTTAAATCATCCGCAGGAATTAATTTTCAACGCATTTGCAGATTCAGAGTCCATTGGACAATGGTGGGGACCTAACGGATTTAAAACCACTACACAAACAAAAGAATTTCGCATTGGTGGAAAATGGATTTTTAATATGCTCGGGCCAGATGGTACAAATTATCCCAATGTAATCGAATACAAAGAAATTAGGAATTTCGATTACATGGAGTACACACATGGATCTGGTGATGCAAATAAAAAAGATGATTTTTTAGTGAAGGTATATCTAATTGCCCTCGATACAAATAAAACCGTCATCAAGATGCAAATGACCTTTTCTGATACAAACGTTCGAAATACAAAATTAGGAATTGGTGCTATTGAAGGTGGCAAACAAACTCTTTCGAGACTCAATCAATACCTTAGCCAAAAAGAAAGTATATAAACTCGTGACCACATATAAAGGAAATTTATCAATATGTTAAAAAGTTCTATCGCAGTCATTGTTGGATTATTATCCAACGTGATTCTCTCTATTTTGGTCGATACGATTTTAAAAGTTTCAGGAGTTCTTCCTTACGATAATTTGTTTGTATCAACTCCAATAGTTTTATTTGTTTTAGGTTATCGTATCGTTTTTAGTATTTTGGGATGTTACTTAACAGCAAGATTAGCACCAAAAAATCCAATGTTACATTCATATATTTTGGGTGGGATTGGTTTGGTGCTCGGTATTGCCGGTGTTATCTTCGCAGGACATCTTGGACCATGGTGGTATGCTTGGTCTTTAGTTGTACTGACACCGCCAATTGCTTACTTAGGTGGTAAAATTTATCTATGGCAGGAAAGTTCAAAATGACAAGCGCTAGTTTATGGAATGATTTAAAAAAAGCCCTCGCCGGTTCAGAAGAAGACTATACTGAAGTCAGCATTCGTAAGGCCCTATTTCTCCTTTCAGTTCCGATGGTATTGGAACTTGTATTAGAATCTGTATTTGCTGTTGTCGATATATACTTTGTGAGTGCTCTAGGTGCTTCCGCAGTTGCAACCGTTGGTCTTACGGAAACTTATTTATTTCTATTGTATTCAGTAGCAATGGGTCTTTCTTTTTCTGTCACGGCAGTTGTTGCAAGAAGGATTGGTGAAAAAGAAAAAGATAAAGCAGGAGTTGCTGCAGTTCAATCCATTTGGATCGCGATCCTTGCTTCCATTCCTTTTGCCATTGCAGGTATCTTTTTCTCTAAAGAACTTTTGGCACTGATGGGTGGAGATGAATGGGTACTGACAGAAGGTTACCACTATATGCAATGGATGTTAGGTGGGAATATCGTAATCGTATTACTCTTTTTGATCAACGCAGTTTTTCGTGGGGCCGGTGATGCAGCAATCTCCATGAGAGTATTATGGATTTCCAATGGATTAAATATCGTTTTAGATCCTATTTTAATTTTTGGGTGGGGACCCATTCCTGCGTACGGAATCACAGGTGCAGCCATTGCCACAAACTTAGGACGTGGGATTGGTGTATTGTTTCAATTATGGTTATTATTCCAAGGTGGAAAACACATTCGAATTCTCAAGTCTCATCTAAAAATTGAATGGGAGACAATCCAAGGTTTATTAAAAACTTCTCTTGGTGGAATTGGCCAAATGATTGTGGGAATGACATCTTGGATTTTTATCATGAGAATCCTTTCCGAGTTTGGAAGCCAAACCGTTGCTGGAGCCACCATCGCAATGAGAACCATGATGTTTACCATGATGCCTTCCTGGGGGATGTCCAATGCAGTGGCAACCTTAGTGGGCCAAAACCTTGGAGCTGGAAAACCAGAACGGGCGGAACAATCAGTATGGTTTACAGGATTCTGTAACATGGGTTATTTGATCATTGTTGCGATAGTGTATTACTTCTACGGTGAAAATTTAATTGCGATCTTTACCGATGATAAAGAAGTAATTCACATTGGTGGAGAATGGTTACAAATTGTATCCTATTCGTATTTTATTTACGCTTGGTGGATGGCAGCTGGACAGGCATTTAATGGTGCAGGTGATACCATCACTCCCACAAAAATCAACGTAGTTTTCTTTTGGATCATTCAAATCCCTTTGGCTTATATATTAGGAAAACATTTAGCATTTGGTCCCACTGGAGTTTTCTGGGCGATAATGATTTCAGAAACTTCTGTTGGTATATTTACGCTTTGGTTGTTCACTAAGGGAAGTTGGAAACAAGCCAAGGTTTAAAACTGATTCAGTATGAAATCGACTAAGATTCCTAAATCAATCGATGAATATATAGAAAATTTTCCGAAGGATGTTCAAAACATCCTTCAGAAAATTCGAAGTACAATTCAAAAAGAAGCACCAGAAGCAAAGGAAATCATCAGTTACGCAATGCCAACATTTGCGTTGAATGGAAATTTGGTTCATTTTGCAGCATATGCAAAACATATAGGATTTTATGCTCTTCCTTCAGGGAACATTGCCTTCCAAAAAGAAATTTCAAAATATAAATTTGGAAAAGGCTCCATTCAATTTCCGTTAAGTGAACCGATTCCCTATGTTTTGATCAAAAAAATTGTTAAATTTAGAGTTGCTGAGAATTTAGAAAAAACTAAGAAAAAAGCTCAAAAAAAAAAGACTACCCATCCCCAAAAAACGATCTCGAAAAAATGATGAAAGATGAGTTATTAGTTTTGCGCTGTTACTACTTTCTTTTTTAAACACGGGGATTCGAAATGGAGTCTGAAAACAAAAGCATACTTTATTTATGGAATAGTCGTGTGATGTTTGCAACAAACAACATGCAGACTGATTTTCATTCCCATTATGCTGCCACACTCGCCATTTCACTCGAAAAAGAAATCATGATCGAAACAGATTTGGGTAAACAATTTTACCGAGTCGCACTTGTTGGCCCCAACACTCATCATCGAACCATTTCTCCTGGGGTTGAAATGGTGGCACTACTGATAGATCCAGAAACTTACGAATTTGGTTCTATCTCAAAACATATATCTTCAGGTGAAGTCAAACGTTTAGACATCCAAAATTTTTTACCCTTAATGGATTCTCTTAAAGCACTGTATTATGGTGATTTAAATGATACCGAAGCCACCAAACTTCAATTAAATTTACTTCGTACGGTTTATCCATTTGATACCTTAGAAACAAGTATTGATCCAAGAATTCAAAAAATTGCTCAAAAAATTAGAATGGAAATTCCGAATAGCATTCGGATGAAAGAAATTGGAAAAGACTTTTCCATTTCAGAAGATAGATTGATTCGATTGTTTAAAGAAAACTTAGGTATTCCACTGCGAAGATATTTGTTATGGGTGAGAATTCTACGAGCAGTCAAAGAATTAAAAGCAGGCAATAATCTGACTGACGCGGCTCATGCAGCAGGTTTTTCCGATTCGGCTCATTTTTCTAGAACATTCAAAGAAAATTTTGGATTTATCCCTTCTTTATTTTTTGGACATCTCAAAACAGCAGAAGTTCGCTTCTGTGAACCAAACGAAATTCTTTAATAATTTTTAATAATACCGGAATCATTCAAGCAGAGATATTTATAATTTGTTATTCTCTTTTTCTACCAAGGAAAAGAAAAACCAATGCCCTTAACCCAAGAAAAAGGATTGTTTTCCAAACTCTCCTCGAAATTTTCAAAATTAAATTCTGAATCAATCAGAATTCCTACACCAGAACAGAAAGCCGGCTTTTTAAAAGCTCAAAGACTTGCTTATGATTGTGTTACCACAGTTGAAAAAGAATTAGTTCCTGGTTGGACAGAAAAACAAACCGCAAAACGTATGGATGAATTTTTACGGGATCATGGGGTTAAAGTATTTTTACATAGACCTTTTGCTTGGTTCGGCGAACACGCAAGATTCGATGGATACAAACGTTTCACTCAATTCCATCCTGGCAAAAAAATCTTAAAGGAAGAAGAATCTTTTATTCTAGATGTTTCACCTGTGGTAGATGGTTACATAGGTGATATTGGATATTCATCATCGCTAATCAAAAATTCTGAACTCGATAAAGGTATGGATTATCTATTACAACTTCGAAAAGAAATTCCAAACTATTTTAGTTCACCTATGACTCCTTCTGAAATTTGGTGGAAAATTGATTCCGATGCAAAAAATGCCGGATTCGATAATGTACATGCATTGTATCCTTTTGCAGTACTAGGCCATCGTGTTTATAAAGTAAACCTTCCCAATATTTCCTTTCCTTTGTTGCCAATTAGTTTTGCAAGTTGGTTTAGCTTACAAGGATCTTACGAATTTTTATCACACAAAGTTTTACCAGAACTCTTAACTCCTGACCATGAAGGAGATAAAGTTGGACTTTGGGCTATCGAACCACATTTAGGAAGAGGAAAAACTGGTTTTAAATTTGAAGAAATCTTAGTAGTGGAAAAAGACAAAGCCTATTGGTTAGACAACGATGTCCCACATGTAAACAAATACAAAACACAAAAGGAAACAATATGAAATTTTTATTTTCTATAAACTCTATTTACTCTATCTATTCAATTATCTTTTTTCTATTCATTGGATGTAATTCCGGTAATATCAAAATTGGAGAAGCCTATAAACTAGGAAAAGTTCCTGATTCAATTCTAGAAGTAAACCAACCAGATCCTTTTTTGAACCATTTAAAAATCGACTTTCCTGAGTTACCTGGTCATGACGATCTTATCTTCGATAACAAAAATCAAATTGCTTATGCTTCCGGAATGGATGGATGGATTTGGAAATTAGATTTCAAAACAAAATCAGCAGAAGCTTGGGTAAAACCTCCCGTGAATCCAGCGGGCTTACAATTTTCAAACAAATCCAATGAATCCATACTCGCTTGTGCTTCAAGACTTGGTGGAGTTAATTATGATGCAACCAATCGCGTTGGTTTATATGAAATTAATATCAAAACAAAATCAGTGGTTCCGCTTTTACTCAACCTACCTAATTTAGAAAAATCAGATTTTGAAACAGTTTATCCAGAAGCAAAAAGACCTACGTTCTCTCTTCGAAATTTAAACGAATCCAATTCAAGAACCTTCTCCTTATGTAATGATCTCGCCGTATCTAAAGATGGAAATCGAATTTATATTTCAGAACCATTTGAAAGACCTAACGCAGCAATGGGAAGTGGTGCCGTTCCCGAGGCAATTGGACTTTATCCTCATGGCAAACTTTGGATGTATGATAGAAAACAAAATACAGTTTCTCTCATCATGAGTGGATTTACTTTTGTTGATGGCATCATCATTGCCGATCATTCCTCTTCTAAAGAAGAATCAGTCATCATCACGGAAACAACAAAGTTCAGAATCATCAAAGCAAACATCAGTGGCAAACAAGAAGGAACGTTTGAAATTTTATTCGAAAATCTTCCGGGACTTGCGGATGGTTTAGAACGAGATTCATTAGGTAGAATTTGGGTTGGGATCATCAAACCTCGTTCGGGTCTTATTAATTTTGTTCATAACAACCCGTGGCTAAAACCATTGTTATTATCGATTCCCCAACGAATCCTTCCCATCGCCAAAAAAACAGGGATTCTACTACTTGATCCATCCGGTAAAAAAGCTCTATATTATTCAATGCATGATGGTTCCAAAATCAAAGATATCTCCGTGGCAGTTCCCAATTTGAATTTTCTTTATTTTCCATCCTTTGACACAACCTCTAGAGGATTATATTCCATCCCTACCGATAGTTTAAAGTTAGGTGAAAAGTAAAATGAAAAAAAATATTATAAACTCTCCTTCATTCCATAACTATCGAAACTCAAGTCCGATAGTTATATTCTTTGTATCTTTGATTTTATTATCTTGCAGAACACCAGAAGAATATTTTAAAAATCAAATCAAAGGCCCTGTTGATCTTCCTTACAATCCTTCCATAGAATCAATCAAATCCGAAGGTGATCCCATCAAACAAAATGTAACGATTAGTGGATCAAATTTACCGGCGCAAGATGAAATCCTTCTCCAGGAAGATTTAGGTAGAGCCTTTGTCGCTTCCATTGATGGATGGATTTGGAAAGTTGATCTAACCACTAACCTAGCGGAACCATTTGTGAAAACTCCGCTTCTACCTGGTGGTATGGTGTTTCATCCAAAAAATCAAGATATCATTTATATGTGTTTGTCACGTGGAAAACAACATGAAAGTAACCTCAACGAAACACCTGGGATTTACGAACTCACTATCTCCACAAAACAAATTCGTAAAATTGGCACACGAGTTCCCCTTGTGGACAAAACAAAAGAACCATCCAATGATCAAATTGGTATTTTTTATTCCAAAGGCAAAGAAACTAAAATTCCAATCAGCGAGTTAAATAATACTAACAGCCGCAATGTGGAAAAAGCAGACGACTTGGCGATTAGTAAAGACGGAGAAAGAATCTATTTCACAGAACCCTACGACCATCCAAATGCAATCCTTGGCGTGAGTATACAATCAAAACAAGAAGTTCTCACATTAGGACGAAATGGACATCTTTGGAAATATGATTTAAAAGATAACACCGCAAGTTTGATCGCACACCAGTATACTTACTTAGATGGAATTTTATTGGAATACTCGCAAAAAGAAAGCGAACAAGAATCCTCTATCTTACTGAATGAACTCTCAAAATCCAGACTCATTCGATTACACCTAACTGGCGATAAATCTGGAAAAGACGAACTAGTCATCGAAGGCCTTCCTGGATTTCCCGATGGTATGGATAGAGATCCAAGTGGACGGATTTGGATTGCCATCCCCGTAGAAAGATCCAAACTCATTACTTGGTTACACAAACATCCATTTTGGAAACGTCTCGTTCTCTACATCCCTGAAAAACTACAACCCGTATCAAAAAAAACAAGTATCATCGCACTGTCACCTAACGGTACAAATCCGATATACTATTCAGTCCACGACGGAAGTTTATTTTCTTATATCATCGTTGTTGTGCCAGGAAAAGAAAAACTATACCTAGCCGTTTACCAAGATGGCTTCAAAGGATTTGTCACGATGCCATACCCTAACAATCTATAGTTGATATTTTTGTGCCTCGCAATTAATTCTGAAACGCTAATCAAAACTAAAAAGCGATCCCGCTCTCCGTTCCAATCTTTCCCTTCGGGAAAGGATTTCCACTGCGATCGGTGGCGGGAAAAAATCCCAATACAAACACGATGAAAACAGAGAGAAATATGAACTTTCCCAAACTAAAAATTTTTAGGCTTTGGAAAGAAATTTCCTTTTTCTGGAAAATATGATATTTGGAACTCATTGGGAGGCGGGTCTAGTTCCCCACCCTCTAATCGGGCGGGGATACTGATATCCAATCCTGTACATCCACCCCCCTCGCAACCCACCAAAATCCCACTTGACCAAATTCTTATTTCGATTCTAATTCCTCCACCTATGAAAAAAATTTCCCGTATCTTTCTTTTCACCTTCCTATCTTTATTGGGCATAGTCGTACTGTTAGTCGCTACAATCTTTGCGATCAGTTCAGTACGTATGAACAAAACCTATGAAGTAAAATCTGTTCCCATTCCTAAATTTTCCAAACCAGTTGACATAGCGGAAGGAAAACGTCTCTATCAATCAAGAGGATGTGGTGATTGCCATGATGTAGATGGAAGCGGAAAAACATTTATTGATGATCCGGCAATCGGAACTCTTTCTGGATCAAACCTAACATCGGGTAAAGGGGGAGTTTTATCAAACAGATCTGATGAAGAACTTGCCATTTCCATCCGACATGGTGTCGGCAAAAATGGTAAAGCTTTAATCTTTATGCCTTCCACCGATTTTCACGGAATGACCAACGAAGACATTGGCAAATTGATTTCCTATTTACGTTCCACTCCTGCCGTAGACAAACCAAAAGGAGACATCAAACCAGGCCTCTTGGGAAGATTTTTATATTTGATTGGAGAAATTCCAATCTTTGTTTCCGCTGAAATCATCAACCACGAGACAGTTCACTTAACAAATATTAAACCTTCTGTTTCTTTGGAATATGGAAAATATGTTGCGTCAACTTGTACCGGTTGTCATGGATTTAACTTAAAAGGAGGTCCGATCCAAGGTGCACCACCGGAATGGCCTCAAGCACAAGATATCAGTAAAATTGGTTTAACAAATTATACGGAATCTAATTTCATCCAAACCATCAGAACAGGAAAACGTCCAGATGGTTCAGAGATGAAATTTCCAATGCCTTGGCAAAGTTTGGGTCAACTAACGGACACAGAACTCAAAGCACTTTGGCTGTATTTACAAACAATTTAGTATTTCATTCTAACCAAATACAAATCTAAATTATTTTTCTTTGGTAAAACTCAGTTCTGTTCCATTCTCAATATCTTTGATGGATTGGAACTGAGCCAAAGAATTACCTTCCAATGAATTCGATAATTCAAACATAAATCCATTTGTTTTTAAAGAATGACTACCGGGCGTCCACGATCCTTTAAATTGTTTGATCTCTTTATCATTTAACTTTAATATTGCGGTAAAGTCTTGTCCATTTCCTAAAATTTCTACTAAAACAGTTTGTGGCCCTGATTTTGGATTCCAATACATAGAAGACCATGTCCCAACAAAGGTAGATGGTAATTCTTCTAAAGACATAGCTCTTTTTTTCACTTGGACTTTTGGTTCGTTCCAAAATACAGAAACAAAATTGGAATCCTTCGACTCAGATCCAAACTCTGATTTTGAGCGAACCGAATATAAAAACAAATCTCCTGAATTTCCAGGAAAGGTTTCGCTATAGGAATTTTTTTTAGAATCTACTCCGGTCACAAATTCTAGTTTTCCTAACTTTCCACCACCTTTCATTTGTTTGCGATAAATATAGTATTCAAAACTATCTTTCACAGATTCCCATTTCAAAGTGACAAGTTTATCCTTACCGACTGCATTTGAAACCAATTGTTTTGGAGGAGCCAAAGTCACACCACCTGCTCTTTTTGTCAGGGCAGGATCTGTTTTTCCAATGGCAACTTCACTTGGCTCTGCATAACCCAAATCATTAGCAGAAATGATTGTATATAAATATTGTTTTCCATTTTGAATCGATACATCAGTATCCGTATAACTAGTTCCAGAGATTTCAAATTGACCAGAAGGTTCCGCTCTTTCATCAAACCGGTATAAAAAATATACCTTAGCACCTGGAGCTGCATTCCAATTCAAAACAATTTTATTCGAATAATCTCCATTAGTTGCCGTTAATATACTCACCTGATTCGGTAATAAATTTTGGTCCGCAACATCGATCACTACAGATTCACTCCAATCACCAACTGGTTTGGACTGCATCAAAGCAACCACTCGATAAAAATTTGATTCACCAACTTTGGGAGAAGGATCGGTAAAACTTGGTAATTTACTTGTCCCTATTGTTTTCCATTTCAGAGAAGAATCAGTCCGAACAATTGAGTAACTTGTCGCCCCATCCAACGCGGACCAACTCAGCTCCACATTCGGTGTCGATCCACTCATATAAACCACACCAGTGAGTCCCACTACCTGCCCAATGTTTCCATTGGAATTTGGTTCTGCTGCCGTAAATCCTTCTACATCCAAAGATGCGACAGAAACTTCTTCTGTTCCAACAGAAAGAATACGATATACATAAGCAGAGTTAGGTGAAACAGAGATATCAGTAAAACTTGGTTTATCTGAATAGGCAAGATCATAAAATTCTGATTCTTCTTTTCTTTGAATCAAATAAGCAACAGCCAAATCCTGTTGAGCCCAAGTTAAGACAATTTTTGTGTCGAACTCACCTTTTGATGCTTTAATTTCTGCTGGAGGTGCAATTGGTTTTTTTGTTGGAGTTACATTGACTGTCGGCGTATTTTGTGGAGCTGGTTCGTCAATAATGGCATAGGTTTCTTGACCTACTTTTGCAAGGATAGAATAGGATACCCAACCAAATCCTTTGTCTCCCCAATTGGTTCCCCAAGAGTTTTGTAATTTAAAGGCTCCTTTTTTTCCTGACTTCGATTTTTTGTTATCATCATAACCAACAATAGTCATAGCGTGACCACCATAACTTTGCCCACCATTCTCATCATAAATAGCAGAACCTTTTAATTTATAAAAAGCATCATCAATAATCATTCCGACCAGTACAACATTTTTACCAGCTAATACTCGTTTTATCTCATCAGGATTTTTATAATTTAATCTAGAGAATGATTTAATTTTGTATTTTAGAGCTTCTTTTTTAGAACCTGGAGAAGGTTGTGTGAGATAATCTTTATCAGAATAAGGCATACTACTCCACGGAGCGGCACCATTAGACTTTAAAAATTCCATTGTTTTATAATAATATAAACCTTTGTCTTCTCCGCCATTCTGTTGGTTATAAATAAAAGCAGGTGAAAAAACGAAGTTTCCCTTTCCGCCAGCAAAAGGTGGATCATATTCTGAAGCCTGTCCTTTGTTTTTTAATAAATAAGATTTGATCGCATAACCACTGGCCCATGCAACACAACTATTTTGTCTACCTTGGTTCCCAACAGGTGGCATCATAGAAGATAAATCTACAGATTTTGGTAACTCATCAAAGGAATTAAAATCTCTTTTGAGCGGAATACTATCTTGAATTTCTTTTGAACTCGGAATATAACCACAAGAGAACGTTCCTGGTTTACATCCAGGAGAACGAACACTACTCGGATCAAATTCTTCCGCAAGAACTGCACTCGTAAATAAAAGGAATAATCCTATTACTTTCCAATTTTGATTTAAACTCATGGCTTCATCCTCTCAATCATTTCTATGATACTATTTTTTTGTTTCCAACTTGGATTTTTTTTATCTTCTAACATATAATAAAACTTTGATTTGGTGGAAGTAAATTGAAAAGAAACGAAGTTATAACTGACTCCAGTAACTTTTTCCTCAGGAGAAGGTTCGATCGTTAATGAATCAATTCCTGTTTTATAAAGTTTTTGCATCCAGGATTCATAGTTGGAAGCAGATATTTCTTTTGTTTCATTGAGTATCTGTTTTCCTGCGCGGGATTGTTTCCGAGTGAGTGAAATTTTATTTTTGCTCGTTACCAATCGGTAGTATTTCCCATACCGAAATTCTGGGGCAACGGCTCCTGAACTTTCTTCCCAAATAAGTTCCAGAGGTTTCCAATTTCCTTTTTGATCCTTAAGATCCCATCCCTTCATTTGTTTTTTTGTAGCTTTAGGTTGGGCGACTAGTATAAGTCCTGGAATCAAAACGAAACAAAGAAGAAAAAATCGAAAATAAGAATTCAAAGTGGATCGATCACATCTTGTTTTCGAAAGAAAACAAGACTTTTTTCAAAGAAAAAACAGTGTTCGAAAGAATTACGAATATGTTTAACTTCTTATGTTAACTATTTCCAATTTCTGCCTTCAGCCATTTTTTTTCACCAATTGATTTTTTCATATTTTCAATTAGAGCAACAGTAATGTTCGTATTGAGTTTTACCATATCTGGATCTTGTGCAAAAACAATCATCTCATCAATGATATAATCAATTAAGTTCTCAATCGACTTTCTTCCTGAAGGATCAGTTGCCATTGCTACAGTTGCTTGTGATATCGCAGTATAAATTGTTAAACTAATTTGTTTCGTGAGATTGGCTTGCATGTCCTTTGGAAGCAAAGATATAGGTTTCATATTTGCAGAAACACGTTCGGAAATTTCTGTCACCAAATTTTGAATTAACGCTTGTAAGTTTGGATTCTGAGCCGACTTGGCAATATTTTTGATTGCCACCTTTTTTAATTCATCTCTGTTTTGATCAATGGCATTCACTAGTTGATCAAGTGAGTTTCCAGATTTTACTTCATTCTGAGTTTCTGTCAAAATTTGAATCGTAACAATATCAGAAATTTCCTCTTTGATGATATTGGAATAATACCGCAAAGTTTTACTGATCAAATCATTTCCTAAAATGCGAGTAAATTGATTGGTTTGTAACATCAGATAAATTTTATACACCCGAACCAAACGGAAAAAACGGAAAGTAGCAATCGGAATGAGTCCAAGTACATCATACCAATGGTAAATAGGATACAAAAACCAAGCGATATAGGATTTGTTTCGAATGGCAATCAGCCAACTAATAATGAATTCAGCCAAAAAGAAAAATAAAAATGGAGCATCTAACAATAAATAGTTGTTAGTTAAATTTCCATCCGATGCAATGGTTCGGTAATAATTCAGAGCAAAATACTCTCGAAAATTAGAATTAAAAAATTCAATTTTTTGTTCTAATGACCTGTTTTGATCCCGCCAAAACCAAGCAAACGCCACAACAGTGGATGGAATTCGATCTCGATTCAATACGGGATCCAGTTCTTGTCTTAATTTGATATCTCTTGCTTTCGTTTTATGGGTTTGGTATTCGTTTTTGATCGTCGTTTGGATCTCCGATAAAAAATGAGTTTGCCCTGACATGGCAAATGGATTGGATTCTACAATTTCCAACATCCGTTTGTCCATCTTTTGAAAAATGGATAGAATTTCTTTCGATTCGTTTGTCTCAACACTCAACCGATTGATAAAAGCATATTTTTCAGATAGTTCGCTGAGTTTTGTGATTTCATCTGTCTCTTCCAAAACACTAACAAAATCATTGACTTGTAATAGTATCTCTTCGACTTTTTTTCGACGAATTTGAACATCTTCAATTTGAATCGCAGACTCAAAGTTAGCGTATAGGGAATCAAACTTCTCATTGGAAACTTGTGATTTCAAAGAAGTTAATGTCTTGTAAATTTCTTCTCTGGTGATTTTTCTTTGGTTTTCTCTAAAACCATCATCTCGTAATTGAGTGAGATATTTTAAATCATCCACCAAATCAGTATAAGCTGATGTTGTTCTATGAGTTTCGATTCCTAAAATTGGTTTGTCGTATAGTTTTAGTATTTCTGGAAACTTATGAAAGTAAAACGGCCGTAAACTCAAATAACTCAAATCAAAAATGATAAGCGCCAAGTTCCCAAGGACAACAAAGACCATGGTAATGTCCCAAAGTAGAGGAATTCCAAGTTTGTGTTTTTTAATCAAATCCCAAGAAATCATAAAGTCACCAAGGGTAGGAACTCTACCCTTTCCTTTGTTTACATGTTGCGGCGGTACTGACCTCCCACTTCGTACAAAGCATGGGAGATTTGCCCTAAGGACGCCACTTTCACTGTTTCCAATAACTCTTGAAAGATATTTTCTTTCGCACGAGCCACTTGTTTTAATTTTGTAATGGCAATTTCTGTTTTGCCTTCATTTCGTTTTTGAAACGCCTTCAAATTTCCAATTTGTTGCCTTTTCTCCTCATCTGTCGAACGAATGACTTCACCTGGAATTACTGTTGGCGATCCGTTGCGGTTGAGAAATGTATTCACACCAATGATCGGGTATTCACCAGTATGTTTTAGGGTTTCATAATGGAGGGACTCTTCTTGGATTTTATTCCTTTGGTACATCCTTTCCATCGCACCAAGTACCCCACCCCTTTCGGTCAGTCGGTTGAATTCTGTTAAGATGGCTTCTTCGACTAAATTGGTAAGTTCTTCAATGATAAAGGCACCTTGTAATGGATTTTCATTTTTGGCAAGACCAAGCTCCCTATTGATAATGAGTTGGATGGCAACGGCACGTCGAACCGATTCTTCCGTTGGTGTTGTGATGGCTTCATCATAAGCATTTGTATGAAGGGAATTACAATTGTCGTAAATTGCATATAAAGCTTGTAATGTGGTCCGGATATCATTAAAATCAATTTCTTGAGAGTGTAAAGACCGACCCGATGTTTGGATATGGTACTTTAACATTTGGGAACGTTCATTGGCTCTATATTTGAACTTCATCGCTTTGGCCCAAATCCTACGAGCCACACGCCCAATCACTGAATACTCAGGATCAATCCCATTGGAAAAAAAGAAAGATAGGTTGGGAGCAAACTCATTGATGTCCATACCGCGACTCAAATAGTATTCTACGTAAGTAAATCCGTTGGCTAATGTAAAGGCAACTTGAGTGATCGGATTGGCACCTGCTTCTGCTATATGATACCCACTGATCGAAACAGAATAAAAATTCCGAACTGCATTTTGGATGAAATGGTGTTGGATGTCTCCCATCATCTTTAAAGCAAATTCAGTAGAGAAAATACAAGTGTTTTGTGCTTGGTCTTCTTTTAGAATGTCCGCTTGCACAGTGCCACGCACTTGGGACAGGGCTTCTTTTTTTAAATTTGTATACACATCTTTCGGTAATACTTCATCACCCGTCACACCAAGAAGCATTAGTCCTAAACCATCGTTAGTTTCAGGAAGCGCCCCATCGAAACTTGGAACCACTTGTCCTTTGGCCGCGTAAATTTTTTGAATTTGGGATTTAACTTCTTCTGTTTTCCCTTCCGCACGAATGTATTTTTCACAAGCCTGGTCAATGGCCGCATTTAGGAAAAAAGCAAGAACCATCGGAGCCGGTCCATTGATGGTCATGGATACAGAAGTGGAAGGATCACAAAGATCAAAACCAGAATAAAGTTTTTTAGCATCGTCAAGTGTGGCAACATTCACACCAGAATTTCCAATCTTTCCATAAATATCAGGACGAATGTCTGGATCTTCCCCATATAAAGTCACAGAGTCAAAAGCAGTTGACAGTCGTTTGGCGGGCATTCCTGAACTCAAATAATGAAAACGACGATTGGTTCTTTCTGGTCCACCTTCTCCCGCAAACATACGTGTCGGATCTTCTCCACTTCGTTTGTAAGGATACACTCCCGCCGTATAAGGAAAAAAACCAGGGAAGTTTTCTTGGTAAGACCAATGTAAAATATCACCCCAATCCACAAAACGCGGTGTGGCAATTTTTGGAATTTTCAAATGGCTGAGAGAAACCGTATAGTTATCTACTTTGATTTCTTTGCCACGAACAAAATAGGAATACTGTTCCTTGCGAAAGGATTCGATTTTTTCAGACCAAGTATCTAAAATGTTTCGCGAATCAAGTGACAAAGAATCCCATAACAATTGGTACTCGGATTCCAAGTCTCCGGTTGGTTTTCCTTTTTTGGATAAAACGGAAATAGCACCTTTCAGTTGGTAGGCGGATCTCGCAACTTCCGCTTCTTTCACGATCCACTCGGCATTCCGATCAATTTCTTCTTTGATTTCTGTTAGATAACGAACACGATCAGGAGGAAGCACAACGGATGCCTCTCTTCCTTCTTGATTTTTAGAGGAACTAGTTTTCCAATCTAATTTGTTTTTTTCAATTACAACTCCAATCAGATGAGCATAGAGTTCATCCGTTCCTGCATCTTGGAATTGTGAAGCAATGGTTCCGTACACGGGCATCGCATCTACTGGATCATTGAATAAATTACGAGATCTTTGGTATTGTTTTTTAACATCACGAAGCGCATCAAGGGCCCCACGTTTATCAAACTTATTGATGGAAATCACATCCGCATAATCGATCATATCGATTTTTTCTAATTGGGTAGCAGCACCATATTCTGGTGTCATCACGTATAACGAAACATCTGCGACTTCTGTAATCTCCGAATCACTTTGCCCGATCCCAGCAGTTTCAACAATGATCAGATCATAACCCGCAGATTTTAAAATCTGAATGGCTCCTTTGACACTTCTGTTGAGTGCAATGTTTGCTTCCCTTGTCGCAAACGATCTCATATACACTCTCTCATTAAAAATGGAATTCATACGAATCCGATCTCCCAGAAGTGCCCCACCTGTTTTTCGTTTGGATGGATCCACAGACAAAATCGCAATGGTTTGGTTTGGAAAATCATGTAGGTAGCGACGAACCAGTTCATCGGTTAAAGAAGATTTACCAGCACCACCTGTTCCGGTAATTCCAAGAACGGGAATGTTTTTTTGGGGAGGTGGAAATTCTAAATTGATAGAGTAGTTTGTTTTTTCCTGCAGAAGGGAAAACTCCATCTGTGTGATGGCTTGGCCGAGTGCTAAATAATTTTTATTTTGGATTTGAGACGCCAAATCTCCGTTAAATGAAAGTGGTGTAGGGAAATCTGATTTTTTGACCACATCATTGATCATCCCTTGCAATCCAAGAGTCCGTCCTTCATCAGGAGAATAAATATGTGCCACACCGTATTTGTGTAAAACTTCGATTTCCGAAGGAAGGATGGTTCCGCCACCACCACCAAACACCCGAATGTGACCTGCCCCTTCTTTTTTTAGAAGATCAATCATGTATTGGAAATATTCCACATGACCACCTTGGTAACTGGTGATGGCAATCCCTTGTACATCTTCCTGGATGGCACATTGTACAATCTCTTGCACACTCCTATTGTGTCCCAGGTGGATCACTTCCACCCCACTTTGTTGCAAAATCCTCCGCATGATATTGATCGAGGCGTCGTGGCCATCAAAAAGGGAGGCCGCAGTCACAAAGCGAATTTTGTTTTGGGGGGTGTACGTGAGGATTTCCGTGGTCATAGAGAACAACGTTCTAAAAAGATTGCTATGGATTCAATTGGAAAATGTGACGGGAATGACATAGCTTTGGAAACTATGTCATAATTTTCCCGAATGGTCGAGATTAAAGTATGGATTCCGCCTTTTTCATCAGCTCCCGCACTCGATTTTCCAGAATTTCTGTCAGTTCTTTGGCAGCTTTCTTCTCGGGGCCTGTTGGGAATTCCGAAGGTAAGATGGGTTTTCCAATAAGATAACGAATTTTGGTTTTGAAAGCGTCTCCTGTGAGGAAGGCCTTGGGTTTTGACATATTGGTCGCACCAACAATTCCAGACGGAATGATGGGAACCCCAGCACGGATGGCAAGTTTTGCCGCCATTGCTCGAAAGGATTGTAATTCCCCTGTTTCGGAACGAGATCCTTCCGGGTAAATGGAAAGAAGTTCCCCCTCTTTCATGAGATCCACCATATAGGTTTCCAGTTTTTCGTAGTAATCCATGGCTGCCCGTTTGTCCATTTCCGAATCTTTTGCTGCATTCCGAATGATGGGCATACTCCCCCAATTGATCAGGTTTTTCTTCACTACACTACCGAGAGAGTTTACCAAAACCTCAACGATTGGTTTTGTCAGGCTTAACGGTGGGTAGTTGAAAGGAGAGTTTTTATGATTGATGATGGCCATAATCTCTTCCTGAGGATGGAAAAGTTCATATTTGCCCAAATAAACGATCTTTCTATCGGCAAAAGCTCCTTGGACCGGAATGTCCAAATAATCGGTATGATTGGAGATAATGAGAGCCCCGCCGGATTCGGGAATGTTTTCAGATCCAGCCACTTTGACGTCATAAATGAGCTCCAGGAGGTTACGAAGGATGGTTTTGGGAACTTCCCTGGGAATGACGAAAAGACTTTCTAGTATATCAGCGGGGTTTTGGTTAGAATCCATAGAAACATCACACATTTCAAAATAAAACTTTATGAAATCAAGTTGGATTTTCATCTTAGATGGAAATTCCTATGAAAGATCTCCTCCTCGCACAGACTTCCCTTTGGTTTTCTCCCATCCCCCTAGATTCCCTACATATTTGGGATCCTACCCTCGGTGGAATCTTCCTTACCATTGCTACCATCTGCCATTATTTGGGAGGAAGTAGTTTTTTCCTAGGTCTCATATCCTTTGTTTACATCTACTACAGGCCAAAACTCGCTTTTGAACTTTCTCTCGGATTACTCACATCCGCGGTGATCATTTCGATCTTAAAATTTTATTTAGAAAGCCCAAGACCTTTCCCCTACCCAGAAGCCTTCGACGAAAAAGCATTTGGTTTACCATCTGGTCACGCATATTCGGCGGTCGTCGTCTGGGGACTGTTAGCTTATCGTATTCCTAAACTTTGGTTTCGGGTTCTATCTGTTCTCATCATTCTTTTTATGCCATTTTCAAGAATGTATCTAAAAGTTCATTATTTAGGTGATGTAAGTTTAGGATTTGGACTCGGTGTGGTTCACTTATTCATCCTTTTACTTTTACTTGATCGATTTTATAAAAAAGATTCTGTTCCTACTTTCCTACAGACAAATAATTATCGAACCTTAAGTCTTTTAGGAATCGTCCTTACCTTGTCGCCAATTGCTCTTGATTCTCCCTTCCTTTCTGTAGAACACCATCATAGTTTGTCGGGAGTGCTGACTGCCAGTGGAGCTCTTGCTGGTTTTTGGCTCGGTTTACTTTTTTATCCAAGATTTAGCAAACCTGAGTTTTTAGATTGGTCTCTTCCTAAATTCAGTTTCTCATTCGGGACAAAAGATTTTAAGAATTTTTGGATTACGGTTCTTGTTCGGTTGTTAGTATTAGCGATAGTGATTCTATTACTTTATGTGATTCCAGGAATTGTGATCAAAAAAACCATTTGGAAAGATGATTTGTTTTTAAGATACATCCGTTACTTAGTTGTTGGATTTGCTCTGGTTTTCTTTGTTCCTTTGGTTCTGCAAAAAATCCAAAAAGGAAAGTTTTTGCAAAACTAATACATGCAAAAATTAAAAAAGATATTTCAGGTTTTAAAATTAGAGCTACTAAAAGAAGGAGTCCTCAAAAACTCTTTCTTCGTTAGTAGTTCCAAAGCTCTATCAGCTATCACCAATTTGGTGTTTATGATTTATTCCGTTAATTTGTTAAGCAAAGCGGAAAATGGAAAACTCCAATATTTCTTAGGATTTTTGCCCGTGGTTTTGGCGGTTGCCGAATTTGGACTGCCAAATGCTCTCATCAAATATATCTCTCCCTTAGCAGAAAAAAAAGAAAATCCAGGGGCAATTCTAAACGCATCACTCAGGATTAAGTTCTATTCCTTTTTATTTTTATCCTTAGTATGTTTTGTAGCCTATATCACAAGTGATGAAAACTATATTGTTTTATTGTTATTGTTATTCGGCGGGATCATCATTTCTTTTATATCCTACTTCGAAAGTCTTTTTGTTTCTTACCGTAAATACAAATCATTATCACTTTGGAATCCACTACCAAATGTAGTTCGTCTTTTATTATTATTCTATTTTTCAGAGTCAAGTGTACATTCGCTGACTTATATTGACATACTTGCTATATTTTGTATTGCACCTATCTTCGTTTTATTTCTGTTCTTTTTCTTTTTTGGCAAGGAAGAAATCTCTTTTACAGCAGAAACCTCAGAAATCCGAACCAATCAAAAAAAACTGTTACTCTTTAATCTTTGGGCCTTCGGAGCATCTATATTTGCAATTTTATCGGATCGTTTGGAAATTTTCTTTTTAAACCAATTCCATCCACCAGAAATTGTTGCCGATTATGGAACCGCCTTGCAGTTGTTTAGCGGATTTGTGATCATCCTTGCTACTTTTAATTCTATTATTTTCCCAAAACTGGCAAGGCTTGCCGAAACAGAAGAATTTCCCAACGCATTAAAAAAATCAGTTTATCTGGGTGGGATGATCGCCATTGTCATGTCCCCGGGGATTTTACTCGCTGAACCCATCTTAACCTTGTTATTTGGAACAAAATACACAAACTCCATTTCCGTATTTAAAATTCTATACCCGAATTTTTTACTTCAATTGGTATTTGCTCCGTTAGGAACGGCATTGTTTGCTTTGGGATTACCAAGGCTCCTTGCGGGCCTTGCCC
The DNA here is from genome assembly GCF_004770265.1 of Leptospira congkakensis. Taxonomy (NCBI): domain Bacteria; kingdom Pseudomonadati; phylum Spirochaetota; class Leptospiria; order Leptospirales; family Leptospiraceae; genus Leptospira; species Leptospira congkakensis. The sequence goes on along the minus strand of NZ_RQGQ01000017.1, from coordinate 751,715 downwards.
TTCTTCGCCTTATCTTTGGTGCTATCTTTGACTATTGGATCATACCGGACTGGGGTGCCAATGGGGCCGCCATTTCCCTTTTTCTCGGTCAAATTGTTTCTTGGTTACTTTTGACTGGTTACTTTATGGCTTATTTCCGGAAATAACAAACTCATATATTTTTTTATAGTTTGTTTCTAAGGTTTCCCACTCGTTAGGAAAAACTTTGGATCCATACAATTTTAGATAAGAATCTTTAACTGATTTTCCTTCTGCTAAGGATTCTTTTAGTTTCAATATAACCATCTTCAATTGGATAGAATCATTTTGAATATCGTAATCACGATTGATTTTTGTTCCTGAAGACATTTCGAATTCGCGTACAAATAGTTCCGGCAAAGTTAAAATTCCATAACCTTCTGGACTTGTTTTACGAAATTCCGATCTAGTTTTTGCCCATGCCAATAAAAACAAAGAGGAGTTCGGAGGATATCCACCTAACAATGTACCATCTGGAAATTGTAATTTTTGAGAAAATCGAACGATTGCTCTTGAAAGTTCTTTCCTTCGGCGAACAGAAAATTCCGTTTTTTCCACTTCTGTCAAATAAACAAAGATAACAACTTCTTCTTTGCTATGATCTGTCTTTTCAAAAAACCGACTCAAATCATGTGAAAAACGCGTATCCGCTTCCCTATAAGAAAAAATAACCAATAGTAGAGGGAAAATGAGAAGAAATCCATGCCTGTATTTCAAAAGTATTTTCTTCATCTCTACAAGTATCGGGAGAGTTTCCCTTCTATTAGTTTCTTTTTTTTCAAACTTTTTTCTGAATCTTATCCTAATCCCAAAAAGAGGACTGGATTCTATAGAGAAATTGATGGTGGTGGTCTTGGTTCTGAAAACTTTTCATTTTGGCTGACTTTGTTACCAAAAAAGAATACATCAGATTCTTTGTTTCTTCAGGAATTCGGTTCTAGTTCGATAACATGAGTTTGTACCATGTTTTGAAAAATCGAACTTCGTTTCCTTTTTCATTATAAACGATTGAATCTATATTCATCTTAGCGAGAAAAATTCCTCTCCCACTCACTAAGTTTGCAGCTGGATTCACAACCGGATTCGGAATTTGACTGACTGCAAATCCATTTCCTTCATCACGAATGACAATGGTAATGCCAACGTCATCCATCGAAATTTCAACAAAAATAGAGCAGTTATTTTCTGCACAACGAGAATCCACTAACTTAAAATAATCCTCATTGGCTTCCAAACATTTTTGTTTTTCAGCGTAACTCACACCAGCAACACCATGTTCAATGGCATTTGCCAATAACTCATACAAAACGATTTTAATAGAAATTAAATCTTCATGAGTGGCAAGAGGCGAATTCATTATTTGTTTTACGATAAAGGCAATATAAGAATTTAATTTTTTGATTTGTGGACGAATTTTAATTTTGGAATCATCACTGTATTGAATGATCTCACCACTATTAAAAAGAAGTGTTAGATCTATATCTGCGTTTTCAAATTTTTTAATTCGAGAACGAAGAGCTTCCATTCGAAATGGTTTCAGAAAAAAATCCACCGCTCCCATTCTAAAAACATCAATCGCTATTTGAATGTCGCTATCTCCAGTGATAACTAAAAATGGAGTTTGATTTCCATCCGCTCTCAGTTTTTGTATGAACTGAATTCCATTTAATTTCGGTAAGCTGATATCGGAAATGATAAGATCAAACGTATGTTGATTGGAAATGGTAAGTGCCTCTAACCCGTCAGAAGCAAGAGTGACATTAAATTCATCTTTGAAGTATTCCCAGAACAATTCGCGGATTGTATCTTCGTCATCAACAAAAAGGATTTTCATAGGGTAGAGTCTTAGAGTAAATGGAACTTCAATCTATAACAATTGTAAATCTATTTTTGAAATTTAATCTTCCAAGTTGTAGGCTCGACCTAATTTATAAGTCAACTGCAACTCTTGTTGAAGATCCAAAATTTCCTTACGTGTAAAAAATGCAATTTTCCCACCAGAAAGCTCAAACGCATAGTAGGTGGTATCTTCCGACTGGAGAAGGGTTTTCAACTGACTGAGAGATGTGATTCTAGTTCCATTTACTTTCTCTAGAACTAAATCTTGGAATTCTTGGTAACCTAGGTTCCCTTCTAGGGGAAAAACACGACTCAAAATCACAATCTTTTCACGAACAGGGTGCACTTTTTTCTGGTAATAATCAGAAAGATAAACCAATTTTTTTTCTGACTTCACTCGGTATTCTGAACCAAATTCTTTTAAATAGGCATTGGTTAGCTCCGTAAAGAAAAACCCACCCACAATCAAATACAAAGGTTTTCTTTTTTTGGCTTCTTCTGGAATCAAAAAGTCGTTGGAGTCATAAGCACGTAAATCATAACTCACAGATTGGTTTTGAAAGTTTCTGTGGAGTTTTAACTGAACTGTCTCACCTAATCCACGCAAAACGCCATTTGGTTTTCGCAAAATCAAATCATAAACCTTATCAGCCCTATCCCAATCATCTATTTTAGAAAGTGGAATAGAATTAACCTCGGTTACCAAATCTCCTGGAAACAAATTGTATGCGGGTCCAACCCCGGGAATCACTTCTGTTACTAATAGTGGATTGGTGATGGTTTTAGAATAATATTCACGTTCAGAGGGAGTTAAGTTTACATCAAAAACTAGTCCAGGATGTGGAAATGGTTTTCCCTCGGTACGATAGAAAGTTTCCACATATTCAGTTGGAATCAAATATTCAGAAATAGTAATCCCACATAACATTTGATTTTTGAAGAAAAAATTAGGTTCTTCTGATGTTTTATTATCTAATAATAAAACTTTGATTGGTGTTTTAGAAAATGGAAGGAATACATAACGAGTTTTTCCGGTCGGGCAAATTTTGTTTATAGATTTGGAATCTAAAGCCACCGCTTTCGGAAGTTTTGGCATTTCTTTTGTTTCTAAAAGTAGAAATCCAGTTTCTTCATCATAAGATTTGATTCCTAATTTGGGAACGGAATAATCAAAAGATTCAAATTCTGCAAAAACTGGATTTTGTTTGGGAAGTGTAACCCCGAAAAAAAGTCCTTTTCCGATATAAATCAAATTTAACTTTCGAGAGAATGGTTCGCCAACAAGCCAAGGATTTTGATGGCTTGTTTTTTGAAATGTAACTCTTGATTCAATAACACGTTTGTCTTCAAACTCTTCAGCACCAAGAGGTAGTAAGGTGGCAAAAATCGAAATAATGACAAAAATAAATTTAAAACTCTTCATAATTCGCACCATATCTTTTTTTCACACGTTGGTTCATTTGATAAATTGACTCTGGCCTAAGAACAATAGGTAAGTCCATTCCTCTAAACTTAAGGACAACAAATCCTTTTTTGCCATCTTTCCAAATGGATTTAAATTCATTCAAATCTTTCGGTACACGCCCGTTAATTGATTCAACAACTTTGTATTTATATTTTTTAAATTTTGAAGTTTCAGGATCGTTGAATGTATAACTGAGAACAATATCCCTGACTGTGTACCTGTACAACAAATCCTGAATGAAATAACTATAATGATATTTTAGAGAACTATCTAAGTCTCCATCTTCTGAATGGAAAAAAGATCTTGTGATGGGTTGAAATACAAACCCTGCCTGTAAAAAATAATCTTCAGTAGAATCTCGATACAAATCCAAAGCATAGTTTTTTTGGAGATTTACTTCTGCATCGTAATGTTTTCCGGCTCGGTAATAACTGACTGTAACTTTGGAGTTCAGTTGTTTGTTTTCGATCCAATCGATGATGAATTCTTTTTTGTTGGCCTGAGAAATTTCACCGTCATTCGTGAGTGGTAAACCATCAATGGCAGTTACAAAATCTTTTTCCTTTAAAACTTTGGAAAAAGTGGAAGAAGGATAAATTCGATTCACAAAAATTCCCGATTGATCCGGTGGAACCTTCATCGCTTGTTTTAAACTTTTAGGATTTCCATTCTGAAAGGTAAAACCTATATTAGGAAATCCATCATACTTCCCGTCATTTATATCTTCTAAAAAGTGACGAATGATATCGTTTGATATCAAATAAGCAATTCCTTGTTCTAAGGTACTGATTTGAAATACAAGACCCACCACTTTGCCATTTTGAACGGCTGGGCCACCTGAATTTCCTGGTTGGATATTGGCATTAATTTTTAATACGTTTCGATAATCTAACCCAGAATAGGTGTATCGATTTTTTTCAAATCGAAGAACGGATCCTTTTTCCACAGATAGGCTATCGTTCCCATTGGGGAAACCAAGGAGTAATACATCCGATCCTAAATTGGGAATACCTTCCGAAAATGAAAGAGAGTTTGTTTGTTCTGAAAAATCGGGATCTTTTACTTGTAATAATGCTAAATCACAATCATAACCAATAAACTTAACATCTGCTAAATATTCTTTTTTTGTAAAACTACTCTTAACAAGGATTCTTTTGGCATCACGTACAACATGTGCATTGGTTAAAATGCTTTGGCCTGGTAAAACAAGTCCAGAACCAAATCCTGTGGATAAATTCTTTTTCATCCAAGGTTGTGTTTTATTTTCCGTATTGAATCCTTCATTACGAATAAGAACCACAGAACGAAAAATAGAATCTACAGCTGGTTCAGGATCAACTTGAGCCAAAAGAGAATGACCAAGTAGAAAAAAGAAAAAACTGAATTTAAATAATTTATTCATAATATAAAACGATTTTCTCCCAAAAGGTTTGCGTTTCGGTGATTTTTTTTAAAACTGCATTTCCTAAAACTCGGTCACCAGGTTTTGGATCTTTCCAAATTGTATTGGAGGAAAACAAATCACCTGATGAGGAAGAAGGTACACGGATCAAACTATAAGCAGAATCACGAATGCATGTGATACGAAATACAAAAGATACTGTTTGGTCCCAATAGAAACTCTCATCCTTTTCAATAAATTCTAAAGGACAAGACGAATCAAAAAACACTTCGATATTCGATGGAACATCTTTTCTTCTACGCGGATTTTGTGTGATGGATTTAAAATAAAATAAATTGGGATTCTGAATTGGTTTATAAGAACTGATTGTTTGTTTCCCTTCGGTAACAACTGGAATTTGTTTTTTAGATGGATAATCCAATTCTGTATCATCTGTATTCAACTTTGGTGATACAGAAGATGCCTTAGTTTCATTCACAACAAGTCCAGTTTCAATTTCTAAATATTGTTTTTTTCCAATCCGATGAACGGCTCTTAATCGAAAAGTGTCAGGAGCCAGTTTCCTTTTTTGATGGGATTGAAATTGGATGAGCATAGGTTCTGATTCATTTTGACAACTAAATCGAAAATAAGTAACAGAAGAAATACGTGAGGCTGGTTCCAATCGACAAGTACCATCATCCATAGGAAAACTGCGATGGTTTCGAATCTGTTTTTTAATTTCAGAGGAAGGTTTTCTCTCTTTCCATGCACTTACCTCTTCTTTTAGCAATTGTAAGGAAGGGTTTGTACTTGTGTGCTCTGCAAAAACAAATCCTGTCCCCAAAAGAAACAAAATCAATCCGAAGTATATAGATAACTGCCTGATCATGGAATACCGATTATAGTGATTATCGGCTGGTCTACCCTACAGAATCAACTGGCCTCCCTTTGATTTCTTTTCTCATTATGTCTCGAACCGAGGACGAACTTTTTTTTTGGTTTTCAGACTTTCAAAAATTCGAGGGGTGGAAAAGTAATGTAAGAAATAGGAGAATACTTTTTTGAACTGGAACTTTCTTAAAACCGAAATAGAACCTGGTGACTTCCTCATCGATTGTCGTTCCCAATCAGCATATGAAGAAGAAACATTAGAAGGTGCTTACTACTATCCATTTATCAAAAAAGCATTTGGATCCGATCCAGAATCCCAAAAAAAATTGTACGGGCCAATGACTGCTGTCGTACAAGAATTCCAAAAATCAAAAAAGACTCGAATCATCGTTTTCGATGAGGGAATGGGAATGTTTTCCACTCGTATGGTCTATTTACTTCGTGGAATGGGGATCAAAGATGCCTATGTCCTAGGCCAAAAATGGCCTGCTACGGGAAATAAAGCAAAAGGGGAACTAAAAGTAGAACCTCCGATTGCTGATAAAGTAAAACCCATTGAAGGTGTCGTGGACAAAGCCTTTATGGAGCGAAATCTTACAAAACTCCAAATCTTTGATGCAAGAACCATGGAAGAATACGAAGGCCGATTGCCACGCCTTACGGCTCCAGAAGAGGGAACTCTTTGTGGTCGTTTGCCAGGAGCTTTTTTATGGGATTGGAGAAATTTGTATGATGGGGAAGCCAACCTCATCGAACGTTCTTTATTCAAAAAACGCCTGAATGGTTTTCCTTTTATGCCAGAAAGACCCACTGTGATCTATGATTACAACGGGGCTCGGTCTTGTTTACTCGCACTCATGCTTCGTGAAGCAGGTTATATCGACATCACAACCTACCAAGGTTCTTGGTTTGAATGGAGAAAGTCGAGCCTACCGAAACAAGCGGTCGCCGTATTCGGTGCCAAACAAGGGGCTGCCGCTGCACCTCGTGTGGGCGGAGTCGATCGCAAGAAAGTTTAAAAAAGGATTTACGAAACACAAAACCATCGATCCACTTACTCCTGCCTGGAGGGGTCGATGGTTTCTCGTTTATTTTTTCTCTCGTTTTCAATTTTCTTTTTGGAATGTGCGTCTCGCATCATATCCAATCTTCCCATTTCGGAAGAAACCTTTCCTGTCACACAAAAAATCCAATGGATTCAATCGACAAATGAATTCACATTAAGAAATCAAACTTTGGGAAAAGATTTCATTAAACTTTCCCTGACTGAACCTTTCCTTATGTCTTTCGCCAAAGAAACTACTGCCAAATACAGAATGGCATCGTTTCAATTCAAAGAGAATTTATTAAAATCCTGCACAAAACAATCAATAGACGAAATTAAAAAAGAATCGGGAAAAGTTACCATCAAAGGACAGTTAACCGGAACTGATTGTTCCACAGATTACCAAATTCTTTTCCAAACTAAATCAGATACCGAAGTAGAATTCAAAATCACTTTGTCCGACCCAAACTTAAACAGAATCCAATTCCAATACAGTTCTTCTCTAGAAGAAAAAATCTTTGGGCTCGGCGAACAATTCACTTATGATGAACTCAAAGGAAAAACTCCCTTTCTTTTTACAGAAGAACAAGGAGTGGGTCGAGGGGATCAACCCATCACAACCGGTGCAAACTTACTTGCTGGTGCCGGTGGAAATGCTTATACAACTTACGCACCCATCCCCCACTATATCACTTCCGAAAACCGCTCCATATTTTTCGAAAACAGCGGTTATGCGAATTTTGACTTCAGCAATTCTAAAAAAACAAAAGTGGAGTTCTGGGACTTCCAATCCGAAAAATCACTTACCGGAACCATTTGGATCGGAACTTCCCCTAAATCACTCATTGAAGCTTATACAAAAAAAACAGGAAGATTTCCGAAACTCCCTGATTGGGCTTATGGAACTTGGCTCGGTGTTCAAGGAGGATCAGAAAAAGTTTCCTCAATCGTCAAACAAGCAAAAGACGCTGGCAATCCTGTCACTGCACTTTGGATCCAAGACTGGTGCGGGCGTCGTGTGACCAATTTTGGAGACCAACTCAAATGGCGTTGGTATGCAGATGACAGTCTTTATCCTGACTTTAAAAAATTTGTAAAGTCGATGAATGACCAAAACGTACAAGTATTGGGTTATATTAATTCTTTTTTAGCTGATACAGATCCTAAAAAACCAGGAGATGATTTTACAAATCCTCTTTTAGCAGAAGCAAAATCAAAAGGCTACCTTGTAAAAAATCAAAACGGGGAAGACTATCTTATCCAAACCGTTGGATTTCCCGCTTACCTCATTGACCTTACCAATCCGGCAGCGGTTCGTTGGACCAAAGATCTCATCAAAAAAAATATGATTGGAATGGGTCTTTCTGGTTGGATGGCTGATTTTGGAGAGTGGTTGCCTTATGATGCAAAATTGTATTCTGGAATCGATTCTAAAATCTATCACAACCGTTATCCGGTAGATTGGGCAAGGATCAATCGAGAAGCCATCAAAGAAGCTGGAATGGAAGGAAAAATTGTTTTTTTCACTAGAGCTGGATACAGTTATTCCAATGCCCATTCCACTCTCTTTTGGGAAGGAGACCAAATGGTGAGTTTTGGAACCAACGATGGTCTTCCTTCTTCCATCATTGGACTGACAAGTTCAGGTATCAGCGGTTATGCGTTAAATCATAGTGATATTGGTGGTTATACTACTATTTCCAATCCACTCCGCAACTACCATAGATCCAAAGAACTTCTTTTACGATGGGCAGAAGCCTCTGCCTTCACACCGGTTTTCCGTACACATGAAGGAAACAAACCTCTAAAGAACTGGCAAGTTTATACCTATACCAAACCAGATGGAACCAGTTCTCTCGGTGATGAAGACACAGTTTCATTATTTGCAAAAATTGCCAAAATCCATTTTGCACTCAAACCATATATTCAAAGTTTGGTGGAAGAAGCGACACAAACGGGAATCCCTGTGGTTCGACACAATTATCTTGTAGAACCTGAAGACAAAAATTTATTAAAATACAAATACCAATTTTTTCTAGGGGATGACCTTCTTGTGGCTCCCGTAGTGGAAAGTGGAGAAATTGTTCAGGAAGTATACCTCCCTCGTGGCAGATGGCAACACCTTTGGACAGGAACCACTTATGATGGTTACAGAAAAGTACAAGTCCCTGCACCCATTGGAAAACCTCCTGCTTTCATTCGTATCGGAGGAAAACAGGAAGGCCTAATTCGTTCTTCCATTAGTTCTGTTCGGAACAAAAACTAAATTACGGAGACATCCCAAATGAAATTTGCACTGATCGGAGACATCCATGGATATTGGAACCAAAGAGATATCGAATATTTCAATGCTTCGGATTACGACTGTTTGTTTTTTACAGGAGATCTCCGTGGTAATCCGAAACTAGGTAAACTCTCTTTCCAAGGACTCACCAAACGTGCGTATATGATCCCTGGAAATTGGGATGGGATGAGCCTCACCTCCATCATTGGTGAGGTGATCCAATCCAAAATTCTCATCCAATCTGGACAACTCGGTCAAAGTAGCAGGATGCGTAAACTTTCAGAACTAGTAAAACCAATCTCTTTACTTGGTTATAGTTCCTTAGTTTTATCCCAAGACTTAGACCTTAGTCTGATTGTAGGCCGCCCTCATGCAATGGGTGGAGGCCTAAGTTTTGCTCCCAATATGAAAAAAACCTATATGGTTTCCAATCTGGATGCATCGATTGAAAAATACAAAAGACTGATTGATGGAACCAAAGAAAAAAATTTATTCTTTCTTTCGCATAACGGACCTTTTGGTTTGGGTGCCGCAAAAAATTCAATGTATGGGGCAGAATTTAAAAAAGAAGGTGGGGACTGGGGAGATGTAGATCTCACCGAAGCCATTAGTTATGCCAAATCCATCGGGAAAAAAGTTCCCTTGGTTCTTTCAGGTCATATGCATCATTCCATTAGCAAAAAGAAAGAACGAGAAACCCATGAATACACTGGCGGAACCTTCTATGTCAACGGAGCCAAAGTCCCAAGGATCAGAGAAGGAAAACATTTCCATACAAAGATCGAATGGGACGGTGGTTCTGCCACGGTGATTCCCCTTTGGGTTTAGCGACCATTCACTAACCTAAGCTAGTTTGAATTTCAATTTTTCCCGACAAAAGTTTGTGAACCGGACAAGCATTGGCAACAGCGAGTAATCTTTCTCGTTGTTCTCCTGTTAGATTGCCAGAAAGATTTACAATTCTAGTGAATTTATGATCTTCTGCTGATCGTTTATCAATCGTTACATGAACTTCCACAGAATCCAAAGGATATTCTTTTTTATCAGCATACATCCGAACAGTGATAGAAGTACAAGCACCGAGAGAGGAAGCCAGTAATTCTGTTGGCATTGGACCTAAATCCGTTCCCTCTTTGGCTTGGGGTTCGTCAGCAACCAAACTATGTTTTCTTACTGTGATTTTTGTTTCGAATTTTGTTTTAGCGGTAGATACTACCACCTTATCATCAAATACTGCTGTCATTTGGATTCTCCTTTCTGAATTCGTTCGGCTTCTTTTATGGCAAGGTCACGATTCTTTAACATTGCATCTTCTACTTTTAGACGCATTCCTTCAAACTCCTCTTCATTTAAATTGCGAGGAACCGAAATGGGTTCGCCGTATGAAACAACAAAAGTGGTAAAGGGTTTTGGAACCCTATGTTTGTCCCAGGCTCTTTCAAGTATCCACTGTCTGCTACATTCGTAATGAAAGGGAACGATAGGAACCTGTGTGACTTGCGCTGCGGCAATGATTCCTGGTTGGAGAATGAAGGCAGGACCACGAGGTCCATCAGGTGTAAAGGCTGCTGGTAATCCTTTTTTCAAATGTTGGATCACAGCTTTTAATGCTTTAGAGCCACTTTTCGAACTACTGCCCCGAACACTCGTATTTCCAAACCGATGAACGACTTGATTGATATAATCTCCGTCTTTTGATTCAGAAATTAAAACAGCTACGTTTTTTCCTCGGTGCAAATAAGGAGAGTACAAAACGTTCGTATGCCAAATAGAATAAATAAATGGTTTTTTGTTTTTGAATAATTCTTCGTAGTGTTCGTTTGTCAAAAAACGAAACTTGGAAGTTAGGCCAATCAAACGTTGGAACCAAACGGCGATGAGTGGTAACAACCAAACTAAAAATCTACGTTTCAAATCAAATATCTCTCCCTAGAGATTAGATTCCAGGGAAAGACAAATCTAAAGAAAGATCAAGTTAAGTTTTCTTTTTGAACAAATCACCGAGTTTGCCCAAATCTTCTGGTTTGATATTGGTCCCGGCGGCTTTTTTATTTTCTTCCTGGATTTCTTTATATACTTCTGCGCGGTGGACAGAAACATTTTTGGGAGCTTTGACACCAATCTTTACTTGATCCCCTTTGATATCGACAATCACAATTTCGATATCGTCACCGATCATAATCGATTGGTTGCTCCTCCTTGCAAGAACTAACACGGATTATACCTTTTCGGAAGACATTTCTTCCATAGACTCGATGATGTTTTTACGAATAGGATGATTTTCATCTCGAGAAATACATTGTTTCCCTTTTCCTTCTTTTCCATTCAAAATGATCGGGCCTTGTAAATTGGCCGTCATCCCTTTTGGGTTATCATGGGGAATGGTAACAATGAGAAAAATAAGGCCGTCTTTCCAAGTGGTAAGTCCTATATCATGAAGTTCCTCATCAGAAATGGCGGGTTTGTAATCATTCATAAAAAGTTCAGGTTGGATGACAATAAAAGCCAGTCCCGATTCTTTCGTAGATTGCAACCATTTGAAAGGACTTTCTGGACTTTCTTCAATGAGAGCATACTCATCAAATTCATCAAATCCAAGTAACCCTTGCGGGAATTTTAGGATTTGTTTTGCGTCCACTTGGATGGTTCCGAAAGGTTTTGTGTGAATCGTTACCGACATTCTAGTTCCTGTACTTTCTTTTCTTTCTAATATAACCGTCATTTAGTTTCCGTTACCGAAGGAAATCCATCAAAGTTGGTTTGATAATTTTAGAACCGACATTGAGCGCATAACTATGAATTGTTTCTAACCACTTCATATTCATAATTGTTTCCGGAAAATCGATTCCTTCATTTTTAGCAAGAAGTTCGGTCATATACATTTTATCGTAAGAAACTCGTTCTTCATGTTGTTCCAATCGATTCATACGAGCACCAATGGTAGAACGATGACGAAGGATATTTTCTAATGCCAAATCCAAATCACCCAAATCCCTACCGCCAATTCGTTCTTGGTCTTTTTGGATCAAATCATTTCGAAGTTGGATGAGAACATCGAATACAGAAAGTCCAGTGACCGTTGCCGACTTAGAAAAGTTATTCGGTGGTTCGCTCGCACTTGGTTCAATGAGTCCAATGTCACGAAGTACAGTCCCTCCATCCACATCCTCTAGCCAAATTTGGTGAGGTGCTGTAGAAGAAATAGAAATGTTATCCTGAGCAAGTTTACTCGCCTTAACTTCCAATGGTGAATTATTGATTTTATCAATCACATCATCAATCGTATCACCCACAGAGATATGAATCTCCACTCCATCAATTTTGAACTTTTGGTCGGAAGTGGCTTGGTAAGCAGAGTTATCCACTTTGGAGGTGACACTGACGTTCGTTCCCCAAAACACTTTGTTTCCAGGAATGGTAATGGGAATGTATTCGCCTTTTTCGATTTCACGGAGTTGTTCTCCGATATCACCGCGATACTCCACACCCACGTATTGGTTTTTGAGTTCCAGGCCTTGCAGACCTTTAATTTTAGATTCAATTGGTTCAAAAGGAGGTCTTTCAATCACATGACCACCAAACAAAGGTTGTCCGGTCGCATCACGAGCATTCGCAAGATCCACAATCGCACGTAAATGTTGGTCGATCTCTTTACCGATCGCCACTTCCAATTCAAATCCTTTGTCCCCTTGGTAAATTCCGTTTCCGGCCTGAACGGTAAGAACACGAGCCCTTTGGAAAATCTCTCCCATTTTGTCTAGGACACCATCAATCTGTTGCAACCTTTGGTATCCATCCCCAATATTTTCTTCGTATTGAGAAAGTTCATTCAGACGAGAACGAAAGTACATTTGGTTTGTAGCCGCACCCGGATCATCGGATGGTTTACGGATTTTTAATCCTGTACCTAGTTGGGTTTGGGTTTCGTCCATAGCTACTTGGTGACGGTTTAAGTTCCGCACCAAGGAATTGTTTTGCATCATGTTAGTGATTCTGATCATGATTATACACCTAACCTATTGATGATGGTATCTAACATTTCATTGAGTGTTGAGATCATTCTTGCGGAAGCATTATAAGATTGTTGGAACTGAACCATATTGGCCATCTCCTCATCTAAGTTTACACCCATGACCGACTGGCGCATATTCTCAAGTTCCACCATCAGTTCATTTTGAGTGGTATACTCTTGTTTTGCTTCTCTTGCTTCTGTTCCGAGTCTAGAGATGAGTGAGTTATAAAAATCATCCGTTGTTTTGGAATAATCAAACATCACCGGTTTTTCACGAAGGGCCGCTGCAATCAGAAGTGCATTGGATCCATCTTTTTGACCATTCGGTGAATTGTAATCCCCAGACCCATTCACATCTTTACCACGAGCTGCTGCAATGTTTGCCGGATTGTTTCTGACATCTTCTGACATTTTAAAGAAAGAAGAAGGATGATACATCGGAGTCAGAGTGATGTCCTGCGCATTGGCTTGGAATTTGTTGATTTCACCTACTTTGCGATAATCAAAAGATCCAGCCACACCCGTAGCCGTTAAGATTCCTGTTAGACCTACAAGAAGTTCCCCGGAGTCTTCCAAGTGACGAATCATAAAGTTTTCTTTTTTATCGAGTGGGTTGGTTGTTGCTTTTAGCGCCAACTGGTTGTCATGCGACATGTAAGCCACAACACCAGTTTCCGAACGATTGATTCGTTTGATCACAGCATTCAAAGTATCATCTTTGGAGTAAGGAACTAAAATTTCAGTTTCCCCACCAGGACTTGCTTTTAGAAAACGCATGGTTCCAGAAATTCCGATCGGACGATCCGCATCGATTGAGGTACGACCTGTCACACGGAACACAGCCGTTTTATCGTTGAGTCCATCCCCATCGGTATCAATTTCACCAAAGGTATTAGTCGCAAGAGCACGGCTTTCAAAAAAGTTAAGGTTGGTTTTTCCATTCAAACCAAATCCATCTTTGTGGATTTCATTGATCACATCCATCGCATTGATAGCAAGGGCATCCACAGCATTGATTTTTTCTACAAGGATTCGGTCTCTGATTTCATAGAGAGCTTGGATGCTCCCCTTTCGAAGTAAAACTGTATCTCCAGTCTCTGACCATTTTAAATCCAGAAGGCCATCGTTATTTGGATTTCCAACCAAATCGATTTTATGAACCTTTTGGCCTTGGACAAGGATCTGTTGGCCAATAAAAACCATCAGTTCATCTTCGTCACTGCGACCGATGGTAATGTCCGCCATCCCCGCAAGTTCTTGCAACAGTTCATCCCTTCTGTCCAAAAGGTCATTCGGATTATCACCTAATGCCTGTGATTTTGTGATTTTTTCGTTCAGAGATTTAATATTCTCTGCCACTGTATTCAAATGATTGACTTTGGATTCAATCTCGCGATTGGACTGGTCACGAAGTAGAGAGAGTTTGCGATACACATCTTCCATTCGCGAACCAAGTGCTTCCGCTTTTTCTTGGACTACGGCTCTATGTGCTGTTTCTTCTGGATAGTTAGAAAGATCTTCCCAAGAAGACCAAAACTGATCCATCATAGAACGAAGGGTGGTTCCTGTTGGTTCGTTAAAAACAGTTTCTACTTGGTATAAGTAATCATTCTTTTTCCCCCAATATTCTTTGAGAGAAGAAGAATCAATGATACGGTCATCAATGAAATTATCGCGAACTCTTTCAATTTCGGAAATTTTTACCCCTTGTCCAATTTGTCCTGGAACCTCTGCTCGGTTGAAAGCTGGTTCATACAGGGGATCCATACTATTCATCACCACTCGTTGGCGAGCATAATGTTTGTTATCCGCATTGGATATGTTATGACCTGTGGTTTGGATCGCTTGTTGGTGGACCGAAAGTCCTCGTTTTCCTATTTCAATTCCTTGGAATGTTGATCCCATACGATTCTCCTAGGCAGTCGCGTTCAAAATGATCGCGCCTTTTTGGCCCTGCCCACGCCTTGTCGGTTGTTTGTGTGAGGTATAAACTTTTTCTCTGGATAACTCTTGCAAAGAGTCAACAGTTGTTTGCAAAAACTCTTTTCTTGTTTTTAAGAGTTTATCATTCGTGATGATGGCATCTTTTAAATCTGCCACTACCTTCTTTAATTCTAAAGCAAAGGTTTTTAACTTAAAATTGGAATCACGATCCATTTGATTTAAAAAACTGGTAAGTGTGATGGAAGATTCGTCTTTTTTGAATTTTTCTTTTTCGTAGACATCTTCGATGGCCTTCATTCGAATTCGTTCCAATTCGGAGGCTTCTACCATAATATGATAACTTTCTTTGACAAGGGACTCCAAGGACTTTCCATCCGCAGAATGGATGGCCGCTCTTTTTTTGCCTTCCAATTCCAGAAGGCGCTTGTAACAGTCTATTTCATTAGTAAATAAACTTCTAAGTGATTCTACCCAATCCAACATGCGAATTCCTTTTCCCTTATGGGAAGGATCGACGGATTCCGAAACTAGCTTAGGAAAATTTATAAAAATTTACTATTTTAAGGCCTATGTCACTAAAATCGCCTTGTACCAAAGTCTGTATGATGGACCCGGATTCAGGGCTCTGTGCGGGATGTTATCGAACCATTGAGGAGATTGGAAATTGGTCGGTGATGACCGAGGAAGAGAGAGAAAAAGTTTGGAGTGAGCTCCCGCAAAGAAAGGCGGGAAACTCTCTCAGGTAAATTGGTTATTTAGTACCTTTATCGATCTTATTGCGGTGTTCTTCGCACAATCTATAGAGTTGGTCTGTAGATGGATTCTTCTTTGTGACTTTTTTTCCGCATACAATACACATTCCTTGGGCTCTTCTTCGTTTGTATAACAACTGAACTCGCTCTGCACCGGAAAGATTGTATTTACTGATTTGAAGGCGAACCCCTTTTACCAAATAGCTTCCGATGGCAGTCTCTTCGCCTTTTTTTAGTTCGGCAAAAATTTTACTCAGCTCATCCGGTTTTATCGATTTAGGTTTCATACATTCTCCTGCTTTCTTGCTAAATTTAACTCTCTGTTAGATTCTAAATGTTAATGCACATTAGTTAATACCCACTAACGCGCAACACAATTTTGAAATCATATCCGAATTAACGAATATAGACAAAAAAACTAGGGATAAACTCTAATATTTAGAATCATTTTTGTGTTGGCAGGAGTTAAAATATCTATTAAGATCAAATGATAGGAGCCAAGTATGGAAAAGAAATACAAATCACTCAAAGATTTTTTCCCATTTTATTTAGAGGAACATAGTCATCCATTTAACCGTGCTCTTCACTTTATTGGATCAAGTCTAGCATTAGGATGTATCCTTGGATTTTTATCTACTGGTAAATTCTATATCTTAGCCTTTGCTCTTGTTAGTGGGTATTTCTTCGCATGGATTGGGCATTTTTTCGTAGAAAAGAACCGACCAGCAACGTTTACATATCCGTTTTATTCTTTTATCTCCGATTGGATCATGTATTTCAAAATGTTAACTGGTCGCATTGATGTAGAATTTGCCAAAATTAAGTCAAATAAAGGTTAAGATGAAACTTGTTCTCAACTTGCTTATAACTTTTGTTTTATTCATTGGTTGTAGTCCCAAAGAAATCACCAAACAAGAGATCACTACCATTCGTGATGGAAACCACGAGAGTTTAGTAAGTTATGCAAATTTGATTTTACCTAAAATTCTGGGATCAGAACTCAAACGATTTGATTCGGAATTGGACAAAGATCAAAAAAGCGAAGTAAACATCACCTATGGTAGTAACTCAGCACTCACCTTCAATGACACATCTGATTACCGAAAAACAGGAACAGAATACCATAGTTTGGTACTGCTTAGAACTGGTTATGCTCTCTCTCTCCATCATTTCCATAGACTATCACTCAGTCTTTCCAAACCGTTTTTCATTCAGGGAGAAAACAACCCTGATACGGAAATCCAAGAAGCCGAAATTTTTAGAACTACCATTTCTAAATTGGAACTTGATAATTTTTGGGAAAATCATCCTAACTTTGATCCCTACATAGCTCCCAAAATCGGAGATAAAGAATGGGAGAAAATCACAACCGAAATTCAGAAATTGTGGAAAGTGGAATTGGATGAGTTTAGTAGGGTTAAGTTGGAATGATCCAAGGATTCGCGTCACCTAACGCGCGCTCCAAACGATCTAAATAAGACAATTTTGGAATTTCATAAGCACCCAACTGCCAAGTCACGTGATTGAGTTGTTGGGTGTCAAAAAGTTCAAACCCAGACATCCTTAATTTTTCGAATAAATGGAACAAACCAACCTTTCCGGCATCTGATTCAAAAGAAAACATACTTTCTCCAGCAAAAAATTTGCCAATGGCAACCCCATACACCCCACCGACCAAGACATTTTCTGCATTCCAAACTTCTACCGAATGGGCCCAACCTAACTTATGTAAATCCACATAACCTTCGATAAAACCTGGAGTGATCCAAGTATTATCTTTTTCACGATAAGAACAACCTTGCATCACAATAGGAAATGCTTCATTAAAACTGATCCGAAACTTTCCTTGTTTTACTTTTCTCTGCACTGTTTTGGAAAAATGAACTCTTTGTAGATCAAAAATAGCACGAGGGTCTAAACAATACCATCTTACAGGATCTTCCGACCAAGGAAAAATTCCATGCTGATATGCATATAGCAAACGTTCTACGGAAAAATCCCCACCCACGGCAATTAGATCTTCTTTCCAAGTCCGTGGGTTTTTAAAGAATTGATCAAAACTCCTTTGTGTCAAGGGTCCAACACTTCCTTGGGATAATCATAAACAATTTTTACTTTCAAACTTTTACCATTTTCATCATTGATATTAGATAGTCCTTCAAATTGTAAAATCCGTCTGGTCCTGACATCATAAACCAAAAGAAAAGGTTTCACAACCTGTTTCAAAATAAAATTATCAATCTCTAAACGTAAATACAAAGCAGGTCTTCCCTTCCACTCACCATCTCTAATTTTTTCAGCAGCAAATTTATAATCATCCAATTGGATGGGTGTTAGAAAATGAAAAGATAACCTTTCTCCTTTTGTTAATGGCTCCCAATTGTTTCGTACAAAATAATCAAAACCTCCATCCATCACCGCGGGTGTTTTAGGTATGTAAGTTCTTTCGGAAAGAGGATCTTCTTTTTTACGTTTTGAAAATAAACGAACAGACTTTCCTTTTACATCTGCTCCTTCGATATAACCATCCCGAAAGTCTTCGGTTTTAAAACTGGGCACCTCTGCATTTTTATCAAATTCTATGTGTTTGGTGCCAAAAACCTTTCCCTCTGCATCCTTGTATTGGATATCCGAATAGATGTGTTTTCCATTATTATAATATTCTTTATGATTGTCAGAATATATGTATTTCCCAGTACTCAGGTCGTATGCCTTACCGAAATATTGGTACTTTGGTTTTTCTGCCCATAAAGGTAAAAAAGATGGAAAAACTATGGCAAAAATTAGGATTCTACGTATCATACTGCTTAGACCATGAAAAAATACAGACTAACTGACCAAAGGACACTTTTAGGGATCGTTTCCAAACTCACTGCCACTGTCCTCCAAGAGCGTGATTCTCAACAGAAGTTCACCCTCCAAAATCCGGTTGCTGTGAACGATATCATGAAGTCAGTTCATATTACAATAGTGGCCTCGGAGCCACTGATTTCCAGACCGAAATCCCTCATCTGTGTTCTCAAAGAAAATAGAGTCGAACTTCGAGTCAAACCAGTAAACCCCTACCAAGACGATTTGCTCCAAGTTTATGAAATTCTCATCGAACCTTTGGAACGTTCGGCCAAACGCGCAGCCATCGAAGACATCTCTGCCTACGAAATCAAAATGGCACAAACCGCTGATTTGGGAACTGTCATCTCAATTTATGGAAAAACCTCTATCATCAATCAAACCTTAAACCAATGGCAAGTCCACTTGGAACAAACTTTGACAAACTACGGTTACTTTATCAAAAAAGTACAAATTGGTTTTTATTATGCAGTGGATACCCAACTAATGGAAGCTCTGGCAGCCTCCAAAGCGCCATATTACGT
Organism: Leptospira congkakensis; assembly: GCF_004770265.1. Taxonomy (NCBI): domain Bacteria; kingdom Pseudomonadati; phylum Spirochaetota; class Leptospiria; order Leptospirales; family Leptospiraceae; genus Leptospira; species Leptospira congkakensis. The sequence goes on along the minus strand of NZ_RQGQ01000017.1, from coordinate 732,707 downwards.
GCGTGATGCGAATCGTAGAATTTTTTATACAGACAGAAGTTTTTATAGCCCTAAAAAACTTAGCGAAATTTATATTCGCTCTTATTTAGATTCCCTTCTGCTCAACAATACCAAATCCACACTCATTTTTCCATTTTTTTCGAATGGGAAAGTATTACTTGGATATTTTGAAATCATCAGCAATTTACCAGATTTAGGAAATCCCATTTTACAATCCGATATTGAAGGACCAGAAGGAATTGGTCCTTTACTCACATTTTTAGAACAAAAAGCGGAAGAATTTATTTTCCAACTAGAATTTGTTTATGCGAAAGATTGGGAAACTGTGATTCGCACAACATCCGTTAGAGACATTAGCCAAGACGGACGTGGGATTGCGATGACTTTGCCAGCTGGAACAAATATTGAAAACAGAACATTAGGATCTCCTGTATCTTTCCAAATGGTCATCAATTCCTCTCCCTACACTTTTTACGGCAGTCTCAGGAGTCTAAAAAAAGGAGAATCGAATACAACAAATATTGGAGTTCAAATTTTCCAATGTGACAAACCAGAAGGGATGTCTTTACTGAGTACTTACGCATCTAATTTAATTGGAGAAGCTGTGTATGACTCCAGAACAATATGAAACAATTATAAAACTATTAACAGAAATCCAAAAATCGGGAGGATCCGATCCTTATCGTTTGGTTCTTTATTTAGTTCCCAATGTAGGGATCATCTTCGGCACCACACTTTTGTTTTTTTTGTTTCAGTGGTGGCATAAACAAAAGATGGCACTCATCCAATCAGGTCAGTACAAACCTTGGAGTTTTGACATCAGATTGTATTCATTTTTCCTAGGTCTTTTGTTGACATTCACTGGTTTTGCCTTATCGTTTGTATTTATACTCGTCTTAGGTTCTTCTATGGCGATGTTAGGAGGGTTAATCCCATTCGCAATTGGACTCGGTCTCTTGACCTTTTACAAAATGAGTCGGTAGAGTCGACAAAACGTATCTGCAATGAGGAGGATTGGGATTCTGTCCAATCGATCCTGCGGGGTGACGTGTCCCAATTCGAAGTGCTTATGAAAAGATACCAAGGTATGGTATTTTCCCAAGCAAAGAAAGCTTTCCTCACCGAAGAGGAAGCAGAGGATTTCACCCAAGAAGTTTTTTTAAAAGCCTATGAATCACTCAGCCAGTTTAGAGGTGAGTCACAATTTTCTACTTGGTTATATCAGATTGCGAGATTTCGCCTAACAAAAGTTTTTAAAAAGAAAAAACTGCCTATTACCGATTGGAAAGAAGATATTAGTTTTGTAGCTGATCATTCCAAACCTTCTGTTGTGGAAATTTTGGACAAAGAAGAAACTAGCCACAATTTACGATCCCTGATCGCAAGATTACCAAAATCATACCAAATGCCGATTTTATTACACTACTTCGAGAACAAACCCCTCAAAGAAATTGCCGCCGATCTCAATATAAAAATGGGTACGATCAAAAGCCATATCTCCAGAGGGAAGGATCTTTTAAGAAAATGGTGGTCACATGAAATCGAAAGTTGATTCTCATTCCAAAAAAGGAGTCGATGTTTTTAATCATCCCGATCCTTTTTTAAAACATTCTGAAGCACCACCAGTGATCCGCTTGCGAGTGTTAGGGCAAATTTTGCCTCTCAAGTTTTTATTCTCTTCTGTTGGTCTTTCTATTTTGTTATTTTTGATCCCAATGGGCACTATGTTCCTATCTGTTTTTTATCAAGAAAACACGGGTTTACTTATGCCCATTTTGATCAGTTCCAGTTTGTTTTTCTGCTTTTACTCTCTCGTGCTTGGCTTTTTACTTCTCAACACAAGAATTCCTTTTCTGAATGAATGGAAAGAGAAACTTGGATTTGAAGAGGTCTAGAGTATTCGTGAAAGGTTTATTTATTCTCCCCATTCTTTGTTTTGCCGTCTCCCTTTCTGCCGAGGCGTTACCGTCTGCTGAAGAATTTTTAAAAATGGATTTGGACAAAACTCTACCCCTTGTCGAATCACTTTCCAAAGAGGACTCCAAAGTTCTCGTATCGGAACTCCGAACAGAAATCAAAAAATCCTATCCGAAAGCAGATCATTTCTATTTTCTAATCTCCCACTTGGAAGAAATCCAAGCCATCGAAAAAGAACAAGCCCGCCTTCGTTCCCTACTTTGGGTGTATGGCCTAGCCTTCTTTTTGTTTTTTGGGTTCCTTGGGTTTTTGTTACTCAGACAGCGCCAAGCCATCCGAGACATCAACCAAATGCTTGGGAAATAGATAGATATCGTTTCATTGTAATCATTTTGTATTCTTTTTGTAATGAATCCCTGTTACTTTTGGAATAATTCATGAAAATACTAATTGTAGATGACGAAGAAGACATTGCAGGCCTGATCCAGTTCCATTTAGAGGAAGAAGGATTTCAAACTGAAGTATGTCACAATGGGATGGAAGTTCTCCCCCGTTTAGAAAAACATCTCCCGGATGGGATCATATTAGATTTGATGTTACCGGGAATTGGTGGGATGGATCTTTGCAAACGCATTAAAGAAAAATACCCCCACATTCCTATTTTAATGGTAACAGCGAAAACTGGGGAAACAGATGTAGTCCTTGGTCTAGAACTTGGTGCCGATGATTACATTCGCAAACCATTTAATATTCGGGAACTTGTCGCTCGCGTAAGAACCGTTACACGAAGAACTACAGATCCAAACCAAGAAGTTCAAGGAACCATATCCACTGGAAAAATCCAAATCAATCCAACGGCTCATAAAGTTTTTGTCGAAGGAACTGAAATTGATTTAACTCTTATCGAATTCAAACTATTACAACTGTTTGCTGGAAATACGGGAGTTGCTTTTTCTCGAGACAAACTACTCGACCGAATTTGGGGAAAAGATGTTTTTGTAACTGACAGAACGGTAGATGTGAACATCAAACGACTACGTGACAAATTACTTTCCGAAAAAGAAAGATTAGAAACGATACGCGGGGTCGGTTACCGATTCCGAGATGCGTAGTTTTTTTTCTACATTACTTCTACTCAACTGGGGTCTTTTACTTGTTCTACTGACCCTAGCTTTGGGTGTGTTTTATATTTACGATCTAGTTGTACCCGCAGTACGTCCGCTTATTTTATTTGGATTTGTTTTAGTTTCTATTTTTGGTACATTTTATATTTCCACTAATATTGCGATGCGAATCACAGATCCATTGGCAACAGTTGAGAAAAAAACAAAAGAAATCAATGCTGGGGATTTTGGTGTTGAGTTGTCTTCTCCTGATATTCGCGAACTAGCTACCTTAGCTTTATCGATCAATGAAATGGCAAAACGGTTAAAAGTCCAATTTTTGGATTTAACAGTTGAAAAAGAAAAATTTAACTATTTATTACAAAACCTAAAAGAAGGTGTTTTTGCCATTGATAGAAATGAAAAATTTCTATTTTTGAATCGAAATATTTCGGATACCTTAATCCTAAAAAATTCTCAGTTTAAGGATTACATTCCTTCCATCAAAAATAAAGAACTCCTAACCTTCATTAGGGACAAAATCCATCATGGAGTAGAAGGCAAAACAGAATTTCAAGATGGAATTCATTTTTACACAGCACGCATTTATCCTATCAAATCTGATTCCATGATCCAATTGTACATTGGTGTGTTGTCAGACATCACTGAAGACAGGCAAAACCAACTCATTCGCGAACAATTTTTCCAAAATGCTTCACATGAATTAAAAACTCCCATAACATCGATTAAAGGTTATGCCGAAACTTTAGAGTATAAACTCAAACTAACACCAGATTCAAATGAAAGGAAATTTTTAGATGCCATTTTGAGAAATACGGATCGACTCATTCGTATTGTGGAAGATATGTTAACTGTCTCACGCCTTGAAAATCACAAAACTGTTTTGAACCTGACTGATTTTTCTCTATCGGATCTGGTAAAGAATGTATCTGAATCTTTGGGTGTGATCTATTCTCAGAAAAAACAAAATTTGGTTTTAGACATTCCTTTAGATTTTCGCGTAAATGCAGACCGGTTACTTTTAGAAGACTTACTCGTAAACTTGATTTCCAATGCCTCAGCCTATAGCCCAGAAGGTTCTAGCGTGGTCGTTCGGGCTCTTTCCACAGAGGACAAAAACCAAATCCAAGTCGTTGACCATGGGATTGGAATATCTGCCGAAGATGCAGAACGAATCTTCGAACGTTTTTTCCGAGTGGATACCAACCGTTCCCGAAAAGAAGGGGGAACGGGCCTTGGCCTTTCCATAGTCAAACACATTGCTCGACTCCATTCTGGAGAAGTTTCCGTCTCCCAAAACCCCAAAGGCGGCTCCATTTTTACCTTTGAATTTCCTAAAAAATAGATTCTCGTAAGGGAAGTCACCGGATAGAATATTGGTATCCGGTAGGTGTATTTATGAAGTTTCCATTGGGATTTTATTCCTTCGGCAAAAACATAGGGATCAAAGACACAAGCTTAGATTTTGCAGTCATATATTCAGAAAATCGATGTAAGGCGGCGGCCGTATTCACACGTAACAATTTTCCAGGTGCCCCTATTTACGTAGGCCGTGACCATATCAAAGACGGGTATCTCCAAGCAATTGTCATCAATTCTAAAAACTCCAATGTTGCTACTGGAGAACAAGGAATCAAAAATTCTTATGCCATTTGTACGGAACTCGGAAAATCTTTAGGAATCCCGGCAGAAGACATTCTCCCTTCCTCCACTGGAGTCATTGGTGTTCCCCTTCCGATCGAAAAAATCCTTAACGCTTGTTCTATGGCAAAAGCAGATTTAAAATTAGGAAATTTGGAAGAAGTGGCAGAAGCCATTATGACTACCGACACTCGTAAAAAAATCTCTTACCGAACGATGACAAACCAAGCAGGTGAAGGTGTTATGTTTGGGATTGCCAAGGGTGCGGGAATGATTGAACCCAATATGGCAACGATGTTGTCTTATATACTTTCTGATTATTTACCGGAATCAGGAGACCTTCAAGGAATTTTGAAACGAGTTGTGGATGTCACTTATAATTGTGTCACCATTGATTCTGACACATCTACAAGTGATACAGTTGTATTGATGTGTTCAGGAATTCTAGGATCCATTCCTGATGATGTATTTGAATCCCATCTAAGGGAAATTGCAACCGACCTCTCTAAATTAATTGCTCGCGATGGTGAAGGGGCTTCCAAATTGATTGAACTCACTGTTTCGCATGGAAGAGATGATTCGCAAACAACAAAAATCGGAAAGTCTATTCTCAACTCTCCCCTTGTAAAAACTGCGATTTACGGTGGAGATCCCAACTGGGGAAGATTTGTGATGGCAATTGGAAAAGTTTTTGATGAACCAATTCCTTACGATTCCTTAGAAATCCAATTGGGTGGAATCTCTGTTAAAGGTGCCGATAATGACACCAAAACAAAGTTAGCCGAGTATCTAAAATCGAATGAGGAAATAAAAATTTCAGTCATCTTAAATACTGGTACATTCCAAAAAACTTTCTGGAGTTGTGATTTTACAGAAGGTTATATCCAGGAAAATGCTTACTACACAACATGAATTCCAATAAATTCAAAAGTTCACTAAAATATTTTTTACCTTCAAGTTATCAATTAAAACTGACGGTTACTAATATCTTTACGCGTACTTTATTTATTTTCCTAGTTTATCTTTCCTATTTTTTGATTCTTTCTCAAATTCCAGAACAGATGTCTTATCATTTGGAACTTGCTTTACTACTGACCAGTGCATTCGCATTGATTTTATATTTACCAATTATTGAAAGATTGTCTCGGTACATACGAACAAGATTTTTATCAGAATATTTAACAGAAGATGCAGAATCGTACAGACAGGCCATCAAACGATTTAACTTTGATGCGTTGATTAAAAACGTTTTTCCAGATATGGTAAAAATTACAGGAAGCCACTCTGGAACTATGGCTGTTCTCACACAAAATGGAACCTTTGCCTTTCACTCTTATTTCCGTGGACGGCAAAAAAAATTAAGTCCAACAAAAGACATCACTGTAAAAACTAGTTTTCAATCTTTTTTATTAAGCAAAAGAAATGGCGCTTCCGTAGCAGAAACTTATTCTTATGAAAATATAAACAATGACTTTATGGAACTTCATGCAAACTATATTTACCCTTTTATTTTTAGGGAAAAATTGTTTGGTTTCATTGCTGTATCCAACATTCCAAACTCAGAAGCAACACATAGTTTGTCACTACTTGCTGGCCAATCAGCACTCACCATTCATAATCATATCCTCTCTTACCATATTTCGGAAAATAAAAAATACCAAAAGGAAGCAGAGTATGCAGTTCGCGTACAAAACCTTTTGGAAACGGGAACCATCCCTGAGTTACAAGGTTGGAAAATCACAGCTTTCAAAAGGACAAGTAGAAACTTAATCGAATTTTTCCAAGTGGAAGATGGAAGTTGGTTTTTTGTTATTTTAAATGCAGGAAAATCTTACCAACATATCGGAATCATTCTTTCCTATATTTTAGGAGTTGTTTATTCGCAGTCCCGCCTTCGTATTTTAAAAGGATTCTCTGATATCAAAACACTAATCCAATCCACTTTTCAAAAATTAGATTGGAAAGAAAACTATGAGATGATCATAGGAAAAATTGGCCAATCGGAACTTTACATTGTGCAGGAAGGAAAACAATTTCGAATCACAAGAAATGCCGAGGAAGTTGTTGCTAGTATGGGTTGGAAAAACATGATCAATATGGACAAAGGTCCAATCATCATCCAACAACGCGGCGAACCCGTACTCAAATTTAGTTTTGAAGAGACTGAAACAACATGAGAGAACTAACAATCACCATACTCTCTTCTCTGTTGTTTTTTTTGATTCTTCTTCTCGCTTTTATTGGATTTCAAAACAACAACAAAAGACTTCCGTTTTATCATTATCCTTCAGGACTGATTGTCAATATCGGGGAAGGAAATCGTACCCATTGGGGAAACTCAGTAGTCCAAGAAGACTTAGAAAAATTTGAATCCATAACCGATTTTACAAATATTGACTCCTTCCAATTACACATCAAAGATTCAAACAATGTTGTTTATGAAGAAAACTTCAGGTTAACGACAGTTCGCAAAACGGATGTTTTAGGGGTATTTTTTTCAGATCTTTTTTTAGCATTTTTTAGTCTAGCAATCGCAGTATACTTTTATTATTCCACACGAGATGCTTTGATCTTTGGATTTTTTCTAAACTTTGGTTTGGTCATCCTTTCCAATGTTTTTGTTCTCACATTTAAAAATTCTACCTTTTTGTTTATTTTAACTCTCTACTTGGGAAGTTTCCTTCAATACCATTTGATCTATAGGCTTCGGGGAAAAGAAATAAACTCAAAATGGTTATTACCTCAAGTCCTCATTTCATTTATCATGGCAATGATTGCCTCACAAGAAAAATACGATATGTTACTTGTCGAAAGAGTTGTGTTAGTGGCTCATGCAATCACAGTTTTATTTGGTTCCATCAATATCATTGCAAACATTTACGAAATTGTTAAATCCAAACCTCAAGAAGAAGCTCTAATCAAAAGAATTGTTTTGGTAATTTCGATATTTCTATATGTCGCCCTTCCCTTTAGTATTCTCTTTTTTGATGGATATCCTTGGTTTTTTGTCCATAGATCCTTCTTTATCGTAACTTATCTTTTATTCATCCTTTCCTTCTTTTATGGAACATACCGTTATACCTTTGTTCCTTCATTGGTAATTTTTACACCAAGTATCGTAACTCTCATTTTAGTTTTAATCATTTTGGGAACCTATATTGGTACCGTTTTCGTTTTAGATTTTGTTCTACCCATTCGATATCTGAAAGATCGTTGGGTTTTTAATCTTATTTATCTTTTTTTAGTAACGGCTTATCTCATTCCTCTCAAACTACGAGTCAAAGAATTCTTTGATTATTGGTTCTTTGAACAGAATCCAAAGTTAAGCGAAGGGATTAATCAAATCACCGCACTTTTATCTTCTCCACTCTCAATGCGGAAAACCATACTCACAATCAACCGAACTGTAAAAGATACAGTGAATGTTTCCAATATTATTATCTTAATTCCAGGTGACCAATTCGCAAGTACTGATCTCAAAAATATTGATTTTGTAAGGATCTCACCCCAATCAGAAATTTGGAATTATTTCACAAGTACCGATCGTGTGACAGTAACTTCCCACCTTGAATATGGAATTGGTCTGAGAGAAACTTTATATAATTTTCTAAAAGGACTCAATGTCCAATTAGCATTTCCCGCTTATGATTCTTCTTCGAACAAAAAAAACATCCAAGCAATGATCCTCATTGGTGAGAAGTTAGATAAAAAATATTTTTCCATTGGAGAATTAAAATTTATCAATGAAGTTGTCAAAATTTCAGGAATGTTACTCGAAAACTATAGTTTGTTAGAAGATGAAATCCAAAAACGTAAAATTGTTCGGGACATCCAAACCGCATCCATTGTCGACAACACACTTAGGCTTATTTTACCAAGTGAAGTCAAAGGGATTGATTATGGTTATATTTCTAAACCAGCAGTTGGTATTTCTGGAGATTATTTAGACATCATCCCTATTTCTCAAACGAAAATGATTGTTTTGTTAGGTGACGTTGCCGGACATGGACTCGGAACTGGATTTTTAGTCAGTGCCATCAAAGGAATTGTAAGGGAACAACTGCGAAATGGAACATCTTTAGAAGGATTGTTTCGAGAAATCAATTCGTTTTTCCGTGCACGTTATAAAGGAAACGAGTTTATGACTCTTCTCGGTGGAATTTTTGATTCCAAAGAAAATATATTTAAATATGTGAACGCAGGACATCTTTCTCTCATCGAAATGCGAGCCGATGGACAAATCAAATTACATTCCAAAACACAACGAGTTCTTGGAATTTTAGAAACTGATTACCATGCCCAAGAATTGAAATTACTTCCGGGAACAAAACTTTTCCTTTATTCGGATGGGATCACCGAAGCCTTTAGTGAACGAGATGAAATTTTTGGTGAAGAAACTCTCATTGAATTTTTACACTTTAATGCACAAAAAACTGTAAAAGAAATCCCAACTTTGTTAGAAACCAAAATGACAAATTTTCGCGGGAACCGCGAACAATCGGATGATATTACATTTATTGGTCTTTCTTTTACACCCAACTAGCCGATATTTAAATCGATGATGGCAGAAAAACCGGTTAAGTTTGTCATTTTTCTCTCTTTGATTTTGAGTTTAGTGGCGTTTTGGGATCACCAATTCACTTCTTACCTCAAAGAGTTTGTTGTACTCATCCATGAAATCTGTCACGCAACGGCTGCTCTATTTAGTGGGGGCGTTGTCAAAGGAATCACCCTGCATGGAAATGAAGGTGGGGAAACCATCGCCATCCCTGCTTCCTTTCGAGGTTCCTTTATTTTAGTCGTTTCGGCGGGTTACATTGGTTCTTCCCTTGTAGGAGCATTTTTACTTCGCCTCGGATTCCAAGGCCGTCACGCTCGCCAAACAATGATTTTGTTAGGTTTGTTTCTCATTTCTGTCAGTGTTTTATATTCCAAACTAGGAGACCTTGCTTATCTTACCGGAATCTTTTGGGGTGTGGGAATTCTTGTCACAGGAATGTTAGGCGAAACGATTTCAATCCTTTCCTTGGTATTTTTAGGAACGAGCATTTCTCTTTATTCTTTGTATGACCTTTCTGACTTTGCAGAACGATTAACAGAAACGGATGCAGGTATCCTTGCGTTCTGGATGGCGGGTCTTGGTCCCGAAGATTTGCAAAACCAAGAAGTTCCCACCGTTGTTGTAGTCCTTGGTTACATGATTGCTACCCTTTGGTCTCTCCTCAGTATCGGAATTATCTTTATGTCTCTACGAAGTTCGCTTAGTCATGAAGAAACCCATGATTTTCCAGAAATGGAGGAGTCATTTGAAAGGTTCCCTGGTGAACTTTCCCCAGAAGCAAAACTTTGGTTGGAAAAACGCGGCGTAGATCCCGAAAGTGGGATTGTTTTGCCCCCAAATTTGTTCCAAGACTTCCCTCCTAAAGACAACGGCCCCTAGTCCTTTACGCAAATTTTCATTTGCCGAGGACACCGACTTCATAAATATAGAATCTCAATGGCAAAAAGAATCCTTATCACAGGCGGAGCCGGATTCATCGGTTCCCATCTCGCAGAAACACTTCTGAACGAGGGGAATCAAATCATCGTCTTGGACAATTTCCACACCGGACGAAAAGAAAACTTAATTCACCTTCTTTCCCATCCGAATTTTGAACTGATCCGCCACGATATTACGGATCCCATCAAGTTGGAAGTAGACGAGATCTACAATATGGCATGTCCTGCCTCCCCTGTTCACTACCAAAGTAACCCTATCAAAACGATCAAAACCAATGTATTAGGTATGACAAACATGCTTGGTCTTGCCAAACGAGTAAAAGCTCGGATCCTCCAGGCAAGTACTTCGGAAGTTTATGGAAATCCACTTGAACACCCGCAAACGGAATCCTATTGGGGGAATGTAAATACCATTGGCATTCGAAGTTGTTATGATGAAGGAAAACGAGTGGCCGAAACTTTATGTTTCGATTACCACCGCCAACATGGGGTAGACATTCGAGTGATTCGTATTTTTAATACGTATGGGCCAAGAATGATTCCTGATGATGGACGTGTTGTGAGTAACTTTATTGTACAAGCGTTACGCGGAGAGAACATAACCATTTACGGTGATGGAAGCCAAACTCGTTCCTTTTGTTATGTAGATGATTTAGTTCGTGGGATCATTACCATGATGAACACAGACAACTTCATTGGACCAGTCAACTTAGGAAACGACGGAGAATTTACTGTAAAGGAATTGGCTGAACTTGTGATCAAAGAAACTGGAAGTAAATCTAAAATCATTTACCTTCCGCTTCCGCAAGATGATCCAACCAGAAGAAAACCAAACCTAGGTTTGGCGAAAGAAAAATTGAATTATTCAACGACCGTCCCTCTTGTGGAAGGCGTAAAAAAAACCATCGAATATTTTAGCAAAAGAGTATAAAATGAAAATAGGCGTAATCAAAGAACCATCTTACGAAAACAGAGTGGCAATCACTCCGGATGTTGTTGACCCTCTAAAAAAGTTAGGTTTCACTGTTTCAGTTGAAACTACTGCAGGGGACAATGCGTTTTTCTCCGACCAAGATTATAAAGATGTTGGTGCTTCCGTAGAATCAAGAGATTCAATTTTATCTGGATCAGATATCGTTGTATCCATCCATACATTGGATGAAGCCAGCGCTAAAAAAATTGGCAAAGATAAAATCTACATTGCTACACTTTCTCCTCTTGCTTTCCCTAAAAAAGTAAAAGAAATCGCAAACGTTTCTTTTAAAATTTTCTCAATGGACACAATCCCACGAATCACTCGGGCACAATCCATGGATGTTCTCAGTAGCCAAGCAACTGTTTCTGGATATAAAGCAGTTTTACTTGCCGCTTCCAACTATAGCCGATTTTTCCCAATGTTAACGACTGCTGCGGGAACGATCACTCCAGCAAGAGTTCTTATTTTGGGAGCTGGTGTTGCAGGACTCCAAGCCATTGCAACTTCTCGCCGTTTAGGAGCAGTGGTAGACGTATTTGATACAAGACCAGAAGTCAAAGAACAGTGTATGTCACTTGGTGCAAAATTTGTGGAAGTAGAAGGTGCAGCCGATGCATCAAATACCGGTGGTTATGCGGTTGAACAATCAGAAGATTACCAACGCCGTCAAAAAGAAGCCATTGCCAAGTATGCTGAAAAAGCAGACATCATTATCACAACAGCACTCATTCCTGGAAAAAAAGCTCCTCTACTCATCACAAAAGATATGGTAGATAAAATGAGACAAGGTTCTGTGATTGTTGACTTAGCAGCCGTAAATGGTGGTAACTGTGAAGTGACTGAAAACGATAAAACTATTGTTTATAAAGGTATCACAGTGATTGGAAATTCAAATCTTCAAAGTACCCAACCAATGGACGCAAGTAAAATGTATGCTAAGAATATTGTGAACTTCTTAAAACTTTTTGTGAATAAGGAAAAACAATTCAACATCAACTTAGAAGACGAAATCATTAATGCATGTATGATTGCAGAAAATGGAGCGGTTCGTCACAAACCTACACTAGCACTTCTCGGAGAATAACTCCGAGATTTAAGATTAACATTGGAAAGATTAGGCTTTTACTTTTAAATTTCTAATCTTTCCATTACTGATTGTTTTCGATGGCCTGCGGTTGGGTTCTCCAACGACGGTGCACCCAAAAGTACTGCTCTGGAAACAATTTCACTTCCTCTTCCAAAGTTTTCGTCCAAAGTTCTGTATAATGTCGAATCACATCGTCTTTTGATGGATATAGTTTTTTATCTACAAAACCCAAATCCTTAACACGAACAATCACCTTCCCATCCTGGCCAGCTAACACAGAATAATACAACATCTTAGCACCAGTTAAGTAAGCCATAAGGGCCGGGCCAACAAAAGTAGATGCTTGTCTATTCATAAACGGAACAAAGATTCCTGCCTTACCTGCATTTTGGTCGGCACCAAATCCAATCCAATATCCTTGTTTGAGAAGTTTGATGACTTGCGTGGACTCTTGTACAGGAACAAGAACCACACCATTTTTGGATCTCATCCGACGGAGTAACCAGTCTACAAAAGGGTTTCTTACTTTTTTGTAGATTCCCCCACCCTTCATACGAATTCCTAAAAATTGAACTAAAATTTCCCAAGTGCCAAAGTGACCAGAAATCAAAATCACTCCGACTCCTTGTTTTTTAGTTTCTTCTTCAATTTGTAAACTTTCAGCATCAACAATTAAGTTTTCTTGTAACCACTTTCGAGTCATTCGTGGTGCCCAAAGTGTATGAGCAAGAAGGATACCCAAATGACGATAGTGAGCCTTCACCAAGTTAAAAATTTGTTCTTCAGTATAAGCCGGAAAGGCAAAACGAATGTTATCGGCAGCAACCTTTCTATGTTTTTTATCAAGAGGATAAATGAGTTTGGTTAAAAAGATTCCATACGCCAAACACCATTTATACGGAAGAACCTTAAATGGAAAATAAAACAAATAAACAATTAAAAATGAAATAAAATATCCAATCTGTTTCATAACGTTAAAACAAAAGGCCAAAGATAATAATGAATTAAAACTGCGCTGAGTCCAATTCCAAAACCAATGATCCATCCTCCCACAATATCACTCACAAAATGATGTAAGGTAACAAGTCTACCCACACCAGCAAACAAACTGAAGAAAAAGAAATACGGAGTCTCATGAAAGGCAAAAACTAAAATTGTAGATACAACAATGGAATTTGCACTATGTGCCGAAGGAAAGGAATGTTTCATATCTGGATTGGAATCCACTTTTCCCATAACACTGACTAGGGGACGTTTTCTAGCGAAGTACTTTTTTAAAACCAAAACCAATCGATCGGTTAGATAAGTAAAAACCAAAACAAAGGGCAAACTAATGTAAACCGGCTTGTATAGATCACTTAAAAACATAAGTGGCAACAAAACAAGGGCAAACATTTCCCCACGATTGACCCGAGACAAAACCCAACTCAAACGTGGGTGGTGAAGATTTTTTTGGATCCAAGTCGAAAACTTTAAATCAATAGCAGAAATCAAATTCATTTAGAAAGCTCTTCTTTTATCTTTTGAAGTGCTTCAGAAAAAGAGGAAGTCCATTGATTACGAGTGGCCATATCTTTTAATGTCACAGTGCCTGCTTTGATTTCGTCTTCACCACGAAGTAAAATCCAGCGGTATCCCTTTTTCTCTGCATAAGAAAGTTGTTTTCCCATTTTTTGAGAAAGTAAAGATACTTCGACGGCAATCTTTTCCTTTCGAAGTTCCCTTGCAAAGTTATGATTCTCTGCAAAAGAAGATTCATCTAAGAGAGGGATGTAAACGGTGGAATCATTCACAAAATTTGGTAACAAATTGTGTGCGGTTAAAAAATTCTGAAGGGTAACATCACCAAGCCCAAACCCAATTCCAGAAAGTTCTTCATTGGAAAACAAACCAATCAAATTGTCATACCTTCCACCACCGTATAACGAACGTTTATTCTGCGGAGAAGTGTCAAAAATTTCAAAAATAAAACCAGTATAGTAATCAAAACCTCGCACCACAGAAGGATCAAAATATACAATATCTTCTAATCCAATGGTTTTTAGTTCTTCAAACAATGTTTGGATTGTTTTTCTTGTTTCTTCTTTGATCCCAGGAATTTGGCCGAGAGTTTCTGTAGTTGCGGCAAGAAATAAGTTTATCTTAGAAACAGCTGTTGAATCGTCAGGAATGGTTTTCGAGACAAGTGCGGTATATTCATCTTCCGTAATTTTATTTTTTTTATCTAAAATTTTGGAAACTTCATGTGCCTGATTAGGATTTACTTTCAAACCATCTAACAAAAATTCATCGAGAAGTGATCTATGAGAAATTGTTACCTTAAAACTATTTCTGGGAGCACCGAATGCAAAAAGTATATCACATGCTAAAGATAAAATTTCTAATTCGGCTCTGCCACTTGTGACACCAAACATATCCACATTCAGTTGCCAATGTTCTCTGAGGCGACCGTGACCTGGTTGTTCATATCTCCAAAGGTTAGGAATGGAAAACCAACGAATGGGACGAGGAAGATCCCGCAATTTTTTAGCAACCATCCTTGCAACCGTTGGTGTCATTTCAGGACGAATTGCAACCTCGCGATCACCCTTATCGATAAAATTATAAATTTGTTTTCCGACGATTTCTTCCCCAGTTTTAGCTCTATAAAGGTCTAGAGATTCCACCATGGGGCCATCATATTCTTCATAACCGTAGGATCTGGCGACATCTTTCATCACCGAAAATAGATAATTGCGAAGGCGCATATCCTCAGGATAAAAATCCCGAGTGCCTTTATAGTTTTCTGTTGTTAGTTTTTGTTCTTTCAATCTTGGCCCCTATTGAACCCGCGTGAGATCAGCCAAAAAATTCAATGAGACTGTGGTAAATCTCTTTGGCTTTTTTATCTCCGCTGACACCTGTGATCCTTCCACCCAATCGATAATAATCATTCACCTCTTCTAGATGTCGTAATTCTATCGCCATCCGAATCGGTGCCTGCAATTTGAAATTGATATCCAGGGTAAACGTTGGTTTCACTTTCAGTGCTTTGATAATTTCCATATCGTTAACTTCCAAGGCAACTCCACCCCTGGAAACGTTGAGTACATTTTGTTTGATATCAAGAATATGGGTGTTTGAATCCATAATTCTTTCTTGAAACGTACGTTCAACCTCTTTAAACAAATCCAATACTTCACTAGGAATCCCTGGTCTTTCCGTTTCTAACGAAAGATATGCAAAAAAATGCATGTCTTTCATTTGGATGAATAGTGGATAATAAATATAGGAACCTATTTTTTTCTTTTTGTATTCTTGGACTTTATCATCCAACAAAAACTCATCTTCAAAAGTTTTTTTAGGATCGAATACATCCTCAGAAGAGAAAGATTCAAATGTTTCTGTATCTAAAATAAAAATTGGTTTTTTATGTTCTTTCATCAAATCAATTTCATCACTGTGAGTTGATCCCGAAAGAAATATCACTTTTGATTGTGGATAATTTTTTAAAACATTACGTTGGATATCGGAAAGAATTACCTGAGAACTAACTCCCGTTAGTTTTGAGAAATCAATATCCGTTTTTGCAACTAAAAAGTTGGACGCCACAGCATTCCCTCGAACCTTTTCATTTCGTGGGTCTTGCCTAGTTGCATAGGTTTGTCTTCTATCAATGATTTTGCCAAGAAGAAGGTTGTCTTTTTGATTGATCAGTTCATAATCCACTTCGACATGAAATTCTGTCGTTGCCTGGATTGTAAAAATTGTTTCGATTAACTCAGGAATGGTTTCCAATTCCCAAATATGTGCCCCGTCCGGTCGTTCCCCTTTGAACTTTACGCGGATCAAAGTATCATAACCTTTTAGAAACAATCCGTTTCCACCCATCATTTGTTTAAAAAATTCAGGTAGAGCCCGTACTGCCTCTAATGGAAGGTACTCTCTTTCTTGGTCGAAATGAATTTTTACGCGATTGATCATAACTAATCTATTTTTTTGAAATTCACACGTCTATTTCGTGATCTTCCTTCTTCTGTTTCGTTCTCTGCGATCGGCTGCGAATAATGGTATGCTTGCACCTTCATCCGTTCCTTTGGAACACTTTTCTGTCTCAAATACTGATACACAGAAAGAGCCCTATCTTCGCTCAAACTGATATTGTATTCCTTATTCCCTACATTATCAGTATGTCCACCAATTTCAACTTTTTCATTTTTATGTTGGATGAGGAAGTCGGCTAAAAGATCCAATTTTTTCTTATCTTCATCACTCAACGTTCGTTCATTGAACGGGAAATAAATAATTGTATTGTACAAACTGTCAAAGTCATTTAAATTTCTGAGGTAAAGGACAGTTTCTTTCCCTTCCATGTTGGCAATTTTGTCTTTCGAAAAGAGAAAGGTTTCTTCTTTAAATCCCTTAGCCCTTACTAAAATTTCAAAATCCATGGTCGGAGATTTTTCTAAATCAAATCGGCTATCCTTCGATTCTAAGGATTTTCCTTTTCGAGTTAGGTCATCAAAATAATAACAAATAGCATTCGGAATCACCAAATCCGTTTTTTTATCTTTTACGATAAATCGAATTCCTTGGATGGTTTTGTCTGGTCGTTCGTCTTTCGTAGGACGAATGGGTTGTAGGATGATTTGAGAATATTGTTCTTTATCCTTTCCTACATTCCCTCTCAAATCCAAAAGAACTTCTGTTGGATGGAATCCAGGCGAAGAAACTTCCACTCGGTACAATTTCCCAGTTTTGATTGTGGTTCTAAAATTCTCTGCATCAGCTGTGCTAAGATCCCCACCAATCCGTTTGGAAGTAATCACTTGAATGGGTCTTGTATCATCATAAATTTTGAGTGTGGAATCCAGACCAATCATAATGGCTTCAGATCCATCCAAAACTAGACCACGGAAAACAAATTCATAAGTACGACGCAGATCTTCGGGAACCATGGTTCTATAAATATCAAATTGGCCTTCTCCCCCAGGGCGGTTAGAAGAAAAATAAAACCATAGATCATCATAAGTGACAGAAATTCCTTCATTATCACTTTCTTCCCAAAGGCTATAAGTAGAATAATCTGCCGGAGTATCAAAAGGAAACCCCGTTGATTCGCCTGACAACTGTTGTTTGGTATTAAATGGTGAACCCAAAACTATTGGTGTTTCAAAATAATTTTGCGAACTATTGTACTCACTATAGTAAAAACTAAATTTACGATTTTTATCTTCCCGATTGGAACTAAAATACAATCGTAAACCATCCCAATGGTAATTAGGACTAATTTCATCATCTTTTGTATTGATGGTCGTTCCCAGAGAAATAGGTTTTTGCCAAACCCCATCCTTACATCTAATTTTAGGTTTATCCGGGTTCGTTTCTTTTGTTACCGTTGTTGGCTCTCGTTTGGAAATCCAAAGGTCAAATCCTCCTATCCCCCCAGGGCGGTTGGATGAAAATACCATCGAACAACCATCAGGCGAAACGGCAGGCATTTTATCTTCAAAATGAGAGTTCACCTCATTCAAATGAATGGGTACGGACCAAAGCCCAGTTCTAGGATTTATTTTTGTATAATATAAGTTGAGGCCATCATATCCTTCACGGTTTTTTTTAGGATCGGCTTGTGATTTATCACGAACAGAAGTGAAGTACAATTCGTACGGCTTCTCTTCTTCATCAAAAAGGATCGAAAACATGCCTTCAAAATTGGTAGTGTTGAGTTCACGAAAATTTTTGGGAGGAGACCAAACAGGCAATTTCATTCGGTCAGGAAAACTTAAATTTTCTGAAATCCAAATGTCCATCCCTCCCTCACCACCTGGGCGGTTGGATTGGAATACTAAATACCGTCCCGTTGGAGAAATGACGGGGTTGTATTCCACATTTTGAGTGTTAAGAGGCTGATAAAACCTTACGTCCTTCACTTTCGGTAAAGGTTGGGCCAGAATTGGGAATGCCAAAATGATTAAGGAAATAAGGTATTTTTTCATCTGCCGTCTCTCCTATGTATCGGCCAATCGGAATTTTCTGCCAAGGGAAAAATAAGGCTTTTAGGGGTAGGTTTACCGATAATCCTTCTCATTCATGGCCGAAATCTTCGGAATCTTAAACATTACCACAGACTCATTTAGTGACGGGGGAAAGTTCCTGAACCCAGACGACGCAATCCAACAAGGAACCAAACTCTTACAAGAAGGAGCGGATTGGTTGGACGTATCTGGCCAGTCATCTAACATCAATGCAAGTTTAGTTTCCGAAGAAGAAGAATGGAAACGAGTGGAACCAGTGATCCGACATTTTGTTCCCAAGGGTGTTCGGATCAGTTTGGATAGTTTCCGACCGTCAGTGCAGAAAAAAGGGATTGAGGCAGGAGTTCGGTGTATCAACGACATCACTGGATTTACCTATGAAGGTGACCGAAGTTTTCTCAGTTCCTATGTAAAAAAACACCCAGAACTAAAACTCATCATCATGCATTCGCATAACAGAAATATTGCGAAAAGTAAATCCAATCTAACACCCGAAAAAGTAGTCAGAAAAATTCAAACTTTCTTTCGGGATCGCCGCTCTGATTTAGTTGCCATGGACATTCCAGAATCCATTCTCTATTTCGATCCAGGTATGGGTTTTTTCTTGAGTGAGGATCCAATGGTTTCTTTTAGAGTCCTGCAAGAATTAGAAATTTTAAAACTAGAATTCCCCCAACTTATGGTAGGAGTTTCTAGAAAATCTTTTCTTGGAAATGTTCTCGGAGAATTACCAATCGCAGATCGAGAGTTTGCCACTTTGGCCTGTGAACTTCATTTGTTAAGATACAAAATTCCATTCATTCGGACGCATAACGTACTGAAGCTGAGACAAGCCGAAAAGATTTGGAATTTATGTCAGGAAAAGGATTAAATTCTTTCTTTAGAACCGAATTTAAAGGTATTAGATTAACTTCTTCCCGAACGAGAGGCCTTTCGAATATCTTTTCCTTCTTTGGACAAAGTGGGGAAAAAAACCGATTCAGGGACCGCATATCCCTTTTCAACCGCCTTACGGTAGTAAGGCAAAAGGCCGTCCCATTTCGGAAAATCTTTTAAAACAAGTAATGTATCACGCCAAACTTCTAAAAAACTAATCTGGGTTTTTTCGTTTGGTGTCGCCGACTCCGCCCATTTGAGTGCGGTTTCGTAACGTCCTAATTCATAATTGGCTTTTACAAAATAAAAATGAAAATCCTGATTCTTTTTGGCTGCAACTTCTAGAGATTTTGCATAATCAAGCAAACTATACCAATTATTTTTTTGGACTTGGATGTCTGCCATTCCATACAAAGCATTTTCGTGAAAAGGAACCACTTCTAAAATCTGATTAAAATAACCTTCCGCATAAGCAAAGTTACCTATTTGTAAATAGTAATTAGCAAGTTCTTCATAGGAATACAATTCCCAACCTTTCAACCGAGAAAGTGCATCTAACAATACAATCCTTTCCTCGTTTCGCAATCGCAGTTCTAGTTCTTTTAAAATTGTTGTATAGGTTACTGAGGAACGCGAAGGAGCTTCTTTAGTAATTTTTTGTTTCAGGATTTCGTATTCATCTAATAAAAAATAAAACCGAAGGCGGTTCAAATGAACAACCACTTCGTTTGGATTGGTTTGGATACACTGATCCCAAACTGTTTCCGCTTGGTCCAACTGAATGGTTTTGGAAAGCCGAATCCCTTCCGCATTACAATCGCTGGCTTTGGAACCAGATACTTCTAAAAACAAAGTGTCGGTTTCCAATTCATCTTGTTTGACAATAGGATATCTACATCCAAATAAAAACAAAAGATAACAAAGAAATAGAATAGAGAAAATACGAAATTTCAATCTAGGATGACCTGTCGGGATCTGTGGTTTCCTTCATCTTTTGCGCAAATACCAAATATTGCATCGCTTTTTCTGGATTGCCGTTGAAAAGATACAACAAACTTAAATCCAAAGCTTCCTGTGCATCGGGAGGAGAAAACTCTTCTGGGTTCTCTTTCGAAAGTTCTAATTTGGTTTGAAATTCTTTTAATTTCTTTTTTGCTTTGGTTTGGATTCGAGCCAAACTTTCGTGAGCCACTCCATCTTCTTCTTTCCAAGCAGCAGACAAACTATCATTAAAATTTGTAAATCCTACATCTTCTTTTACCATGGTAGCAAGTAAAGTGGCAGATGCTTTATAATTTCCTTGTTTAGAAAGGATTTCGGATTGGATGATTTTTAATTGTGCATTTCCAGGATAAAGAATCAAATAACGTTCAATCATTTTTAAACTTTCTGGAAAACGATTCCTTTCATAATAAAACATCGCAAGCCCTCCTAAAGCTGATTTGTGGTCTGGTTCGATTTTAATGACATTGGTGAGATATACTTCGGTTTTTTCATCATTGCCTAACTTCTGATAGGCTTGCGCGAGCAGTAGATGTGCAGAAATAAACTTCTTTTCAAAAGTGAGTGTTTGTTTTAGAAAACTAATCGCTTTTTCTGTTTCTTCATGTTTGTAAAGGGAAACAGCTAAATTATAACAATTTTTAACATTTGTATGGAGTTTGTAAGCTTTAGAAAACATCGGAATGGCTTCTGCATGTTTTCCTTGTTTGGCGTAAATCACCCCTAAGTTTTGTAAGGCCAAATGATAACTAGGATCTTTTTCTAGTAAAACCTTGTATTGGGCCTCGGCACGATCCCACTCTCCGTTTCGCTCCAAACGGACAGCCTCATTGAATAGAGATTGGATTTCTTGTGCCATACAGACCCATTATCGTTTCAGAAATGAATCTCCCCAAAGAAAATTTATCAGGAGAATGGAAAAACCTTCCGAAAGGTACACACAAGAGTCCAGAGGAAAGGGGAAAGTTATGCAAAGACTCATACTTATATCCATGATATTGTGGCTAGCGTCCTGCAGTTCGGCAGATGCTACCCGAAGAGATTATAGCGCTTCCGGCGATCCGGAAGATATATTTTTTGAACGCTCTCAGAAGTCAAAACCAGCGAGTAACGGTAAGTCGGAAGACCCTGTTGCCCGCTCTATTATTGATGATTTAGATTCCAATTCCAAAACAGCAGCACCTGTTACGGCAGCGGCGCTTCCAACAAAAAAACCAGCGGATCAGTTTGATGAAGTTGGATTGTCATCTTGGTATGGACAAAAGTTTCAAGGTCGCCCTACTGCGAGTGGAGAACCTTTTGATCGAATGAAAATGACTGGTGCTCATAGAACGCTCCCTATTGGAAGTGTGATCAAAATCCAAAACTTAGAAAACAATAAAGAAGCCGTTGTCCGTATCAATGATCGTGGACCTTTTGTGGATGAAAGGATTGTTGATGTATCTGAAAAAACCGCTGAGCTTTTAGAGTTTAAGGACAAAGGGATTACAAAAGTCGGAATCAAAGTTCTCAAAAAAGGGGAAGACGATCTGGCAGATGATTTGGATGACGCTGACCTTTTGGATGATGCTCCAGCCAAACCAGAAAAACTCACACCAGTAAAACCTGGTGCCGTAAAACCAATCGCAGCTGGGAAAGGTTTTACAGTGCAAGTGGGAGTGTTTCAGGAAAAAGAAAGAGCAATCAAATACCAAGAAAACATGAAATCCGAATACAACCAAGCTGTGTTCGTGACTCCTAGAGATGGAAAGTTCGTAGTTCAAGTTGGGGATTTTGCAGACCGCACAAAAGCAGAATCTCTCAAATCAAAATTGAAGTACGATGGGATTGATTGTTTTATTGCAAATCGTTAGAATTCCTCTTTTTCCGGGCATTTGGTGGTTCCACCGAATTGCTCGGAAAGGTTGGAAAATGAATTGATTTCGTTACTTGCGCCTGTTACGATTCTGTATTAAATTAGCAACTAGAAGACCCTATGAGTGAAAGCATATTATCCGTTGACCACATACTAACAAATTATTATACATTCGGTAGTTTAATTGTCACTGTCCTCCTTGCGGTCTTGACTACATTCTTTTTCACACTAAAAGACAAAACTGTCGCCACTAAACATATGGCTCTTGCCTGTTTGTTTTTGTGCCTTTTCCAATTTGGATATCTACTCGGTGCGTTTTATTACCATCCCATTGCATCCTACCATCGTTGGATCACCGGAGGATTTATTATCTTTGGGATCACCCACTTTGGTCAGTTCTTCTTTCGATTTCCTGACAACGAAGATAAAAAAGCAGCATCCATCATGCTTGCGATCCTTCATGCAATCGCCATTGTAGTTGTTCTTTGGTTTCTTGTTACTGTATCGCAAGGTGAAAGAAAATACCACTTCACAGCGCACCACTGGGATTTTAACTCCGAAGGTGCCAGTCGAATCTTAAGTTTATTCATCGCAGCATATTCATTCATCAACTTCCTCGTTTTACCGGGTTATCGAATTCTCCATTTAAAGAAAGATAAACGAGGAACTCTTTTTATTATGTTGATTGCAGCACTCATCGCAGCTGTTGTACCAAACATTACTAACGTGATGAGTCGTGATGGAGCGATGGAACGTTCCACTTACCTCACAGCACTTGTATTACTTTTCACTTTAACCTTTTTCATTATTACAATTACCTTTATCAACAATAGTAGTGAACGAACTACCTTTATGGTGAAAATTGTAGGAATTTCCTTTGTAACAATTCTACTCATCATGCAAGCTTTCAGTTACTTAGTGGACCAAGAAAAAGAAACTTCGTATGACAGTACTGCCATCCAAAAGGCTCTTCGTGTTGCCGAAGGTGGAGAAAGGTCGAAGGATATATTATTTGTCATCGAATATGATCTTTCGAGTCAGAATCTCAAAAAAGCGTATTTACCTTCCTCCGTAAATGTGGATTTACCTCTAGTCCAGGCAGATCTTTATAACACAGCTTTGTACGACGAAGTGGTTACCATTAGTGAAGCGGAATATAGAAATTCACTTAGATCTAGTTTAGCAAAAACACCTTATTATTTTGAAGGTTATAAAAACGCGATCATTCAGTTTTTGGATGAAAATCCAGATTCAGAAGGTGCGGAACTAAAATCAGAAGTTTCCAAACTCATCGAAAAACTCAACCGTAGAACCTTCATTAATACAAACAAACTTGGGGACATTTTACCGGAACAGTTTTGTGAAGAAGGTGTCAAATACGTTGAAAAAGTCAAAAACGTAGATACTTTCCGTGATGCCATTCTCAAACATGTGAATGATTGTAAATGGGACGGAAAGGAAATTTCGGGAAGGGATCTTCGGGTT
Source organism: Leptospira congkakensis (assembly GCF_004770265.1). NCBI lineage: Bacteria > Pseudomonadati > Spirochaetota > Leptospiria > Leptospirales > Leptospiraceae > Leptospira > Leptospira congkakensis. The sequence goes on along the minus strand of NZ_RQGQ01000017.1, from coordinate 709,228 downwards.
GAAATGTTGAAGTTCTTCCGTTATTTCAAACCAGACCTAACAAGACACTATAGAAAAGATTTAGATGGAGTTTCGCATTACATTGCTTACATGACTTATGATGCGAAGAAAAAAATCAACAGAGAAGTTGGTTTTAATTACCGCGACTACCGCGCTTATATGCACAAGTCTGCAAAGTTAGAACTTATCATTCTTGCTATCGTGATGTTTGTTTTGCTTATCATTTTTCCTTTATTCTTCAGGTCAGCACTAGTCAATCCACTCTATGCATTGCTTGCGGGGGTTGAAAAAGTAAACCAAGGAAATTTAGAAGTAGAAGTTCCCATCAAAGTAAATGATGAAATCGGTTATTTAGCAGAATCGTTTAACGGGATGGTATCTTCCATTCGCGATGCGAGAAGAGAACTCCAAGACTACGCAGAAAATTTGGAAGAAAAAGTTAAAGAAAGAACCAAAGAACTTCAAGAAAAGATGGATGAGATCCATCGTTTGAAAGTGCAACAAGATGGTGACTACTTCCTTACATCTCTACTTGCAAAACCTCTATTTTTTAATGCCAATAAATCAGATAACATCCGTTGTGATTTCTTTGTTCACCAAAAGAAAACCTTCGAATTCCGTAACAAAACCGGCGATCTTGGTGGTGATATTTGTATCACAGGAAATCTAAAACTAGGAAAACCTGATGATTTCCGTCGTTACACCATGGTGATGAACGGCGATGCCATGGGAAAATCGATGCAAGGTGCTGGTGGATCCCTTGTTATGGGTGTGGTTATGAATTCAATTGTGGCTCGCTCTGCTGGTAACAAACGAATTCTCAATCGAACTCCAGAAGAATGGCTCACAGATGTTTACGAAGAAGTGAATGCTGTATTCAAATCGTTTAGTGGTACAATGGTGATCTCAGCAACTGTAATGTTGATTGAAGATGAATCAGGAAAAACTTGGTATTTCAACGCCGAACACCCTTATAGTATTCTTTACCGAGATGGAAAAGCTAGTTTCATTGAAGAAGAATTGAAACTACGTAAACTAGGATTGGATTCTGAATATCCGTTTGAAGTGCAAACCTTCCAACTCCTTCCTGGTGACCAATTGATTCTTGGTTCCGATGGACGTGATGATATCGATTTAACTCCAGATGAAGATGTAAGAACCATCAATGAAGATGAAACGATGGTTCTTCGATTTGTTGAAGAGGCTGACGGTGATATTTACGAAATTGAGAAACTCGTTAAAAAAACTGGCGATATCACAGATGATATCTCAATGTTAAGTGTTATCTTTAAAAGTGAAAAATCTCCTATTTCACATAGTCCAGAAAAAGACGATCTTTCACAACAACCCGTTGATGATTTCTTTGATACTCCAGGTGATGATTGGGACGAAGCCCTCACCGCAACTGGTGCCTTTGAAGAAGGAAAGATTCTTTACCAAAATGGTGAAATTGAAAGGGCCATCACTGTGATGAAAAAAGCCTTCCTCGGAGATCCATCCAACCAAAAACTCAACAAGTTTCTTGGACTTGTCAGTTACAAAGGGAAAGAATACGATATTGCCGCAAAAGTTCTGACCGAGTTCCTAAAAGAAAACGAAGGTTCAGGAGAATACTGGTATTACTTAGCAATGTCAGAGAAAAAACTTGGGAATTACGAAAGTGCACTGAAAGCTGCTCAAGAAGCTCTGAAGTATGACTCTGAAAATTTTCAAAACTTAATAAACCTTGCGGATGTTAGTCGACTACTTGGAAATGTGGACCGCGCTGTTACTTATGTAACTCGAGCACAATCCATCGATCCAACAAACAAAAACGTTCTCAAACTTTCCAAGTTGTTAGAAAAAGCGACTAGCCTCAATTAATTGAGGTTAGTCCACAGAACTTCTACATTCCTGCTACCTTCCTGTTAGAAATACTCTAACAGGATCTTTCGATCGAATAAGAAACATAATACTTTTATATCTTTTACCATTTTGTTTCAATTTGGTATTTTCCTGAATTGTTGCTGAGAATTTCAAAAAACCAGCTTGCCAGAGAAAAAATTTCTGTCAAAATGAGCGAACCCAATTTTATAGAATAAGGATCTATATGAATCAAAAACTTGTTTTAAGTGTATGGACGGCCATCCTCTTCACAGGAAGTTCTCTACTTGCCCAAGAGGCTGACGTTGCAGTGGGAAAATACCTTCCACCTGAAAAAGACTCAGTCATCGAGATTTTCAAATGTGGTAATAAATACTGCGGAAAAACAGTTTGTATCAAAGACAATGCTTACCAGGAAAAAGAAAAAGACAAAGGTGTTCCAGGAACTCCTTATCTAGACCATAACAACGAAGATCCAAAGTTACGGAACCGACCAAACCTTGGTATGGTGTTTATCAATGGATTTGATTATGTTGGAGAAGGTGTTTATAAAAATGGAACAATCTACAACCCACGTGATGGAAAAACCTACTGTGGAAAATTCACTTCTCTTGAAGGTGGAAACCGTTTGGATTTAAAAGGTACTCTTTGTTCCATTACCTTTATCGGAAAAACTAACAACTGGGTGAAACTTGGTGGTTTGAATCTTGATGACCCGAAATGGGACTGTACTTTCAAAGCTAAAAAATAATCATTCTTAAACAAACCTGCTTCCAAGTCGGAAGCAGGTTCTCAATTTATCTTTTTACTTCTTCAAAAAATTCTTAGAATTTATTTCTTTTCAAAGTCTTTGTACAACAAAGAAGGTTGGATGCCTTGGTTTGCTTGGTACTTTCCTGATTTGTATTCGCTGATTTCCCCTTCTACCGTATGGTAAAAAATTTGGCAAATCTGAACGCCAGAATACACACGAAGTGGATGTGTTACTTGGATTTCTAATGTCCAAAATCCTTTGAATCCTACATCCCCAAACCCAGCAGTGATATGAACAAACATTCCAAGTCGTCCAATGGAAGATCGACCTTCTAACATTGGCACTAAGTTATGCGTTTCGGTAAATTCAATCGTTCTTCCTAAATAGAGTTTACCCGGTTCTAATAATAAACCTTCTTCTGGAATCTTTAGATTCTGTACAGGATTTGGTTTTTTCATATCCAAAGGAAATTCTGAATACACCAAAAGGTCTTCGTGCAAACGTAAGTTATACGAATTTGGGTTTAATAAATTCGCATCGTAAGGTTCGATTTTGATATCATTTCCTAGTCTTTTTAAAATTTCTTTTCCGGTTAAAATCACGGATCATTCTCCCTTAAAATTAGGTTTTCTTTTTTCAGCAAACGCTTGCAAGGCTTCTATTCGGTCTTTAGTGCCTATTGTTTCAAAATAACACAATCTTTCCCATTCAAGAGCGGATTCCATCGGTAATTCCATTCCACGACGAACTGCTTTTTTGGCAGCAGAAACAGCGATAGGTGCAGATTCCGATATCTCTCGTGCTAAGGCAAGAGAAGATTCCCTTAAACGATCTAGTTCAAAGCATTGTGAAACCAAACCACCAGCCATAGCTTCTTTTCCGGTAAGTTTTTTTCCAGAAAATATCCATTCCATGGCTTTTGACTCCCCTACAATTCGAGAAAGTCTTTGTGTTCCCCCGGCTCCCGGAATGATTCCGAGTTTGGTTTCCGTGAGTCCCATTTGTGCCGAATCACTCGCATAACGAATATCACATGATAATGCCATTTCCAAACCTCCACCAAAAGCAAATCCATTGATGGCCGCAATTGTGGGAATGGGAAGATTTGCCAGTTCAGAAAAACATAAATTGATGTCTTTTAGGAAGTGTTTTACCTGCAAATCAGACATTGACTTTCTTTCTTTTAAATCAGCACCAGAAGAGAAAGAATCTCCTTTTCCAATCAGCACAAGTGCCCGTGCCGAACTCCTTTTTACTTCCTGGATTTTTTCTCTTAGTTCGGAAAGAAGCTGGATGGAGATCGCATTCTTTGCCTCAGGACGGTTTAGTTCGATTAATGCTACATAAGTATGGTGAGTTTGAAGAGTGACAGTGTTCATAGAATTTCCTCTGGGCAAAAAAATAGAAATGAAAACAGATTTGAATTTCCGATAATGGAAGTAGCCGTCATGAGAAGGATTTTATACACAATCGGATTCTCACTAGTACTTGGAAGCAGTTTTTCCTGCATATCTTCTTCCTCTGAGGATCCTCTAGCAGCGCTCCTCACGTCACCACCAGTGGTTTCGTCAGTGACCCCACAAATCGGAACACCTGCACAAAACAATTCCAATGCATTATATTCTGCCACAGAAGTTGTGATCAAAGGGGAAAACTTTGGTATCGAACCTGTGGTTCGGTTCAATGATATTCTTGCAGCGGTCACCTTAAATACTGGAACCGAACTCTATACAAAGGTTCCCGATGGCGCTTATTCTGGATTTATCACCGTTTCCAAATCAGGTGGTTCTTGTTTGCCGAATTCAAAAACAGGAGTCAATTGTGCCGGAATGGAATACTTTATTGACTGTTATGCGGTAACAAACAAACAATATGGCCCAGAGATTGAATTAAAACAAGGACAAAGTTTGTCTGTTGAATTTGACGGCCAAGAAACGAAAGCTTTCCATACAGATACATTATTATCTTCTCGTACTCTGACGATTGGTTGCCAAAGTACGGTGACCGTGAGAGTTTTTGATCGGTCTTGTAAAGCCACTGATTATGTATTACAAAATGATCCTGCCATTCCGTTTCCGGTAGGAGTTGCGACACAGTTTTATCTAACAGCAAATGCTGCGACCTGCAGTTTAGCTCTTTAATAAGATTTATTTTTTACAAATCTTTTGAATATAATTATATTTGCAGCACCCATCCACTCATTCATATGTTCTCGAAAGATTAGATCTCTTGGTTTTGAATTTTTAATTTCCTCATCCAATTCATCATACTTTTGAATGGTTAATTTAGAGATTTCTTTATATTTCTCTTCAATCATTTCCGTTAATTTTTTTAATAAAGCCAGATTGTTTTTTTCTTCACCTACATTTGGCAAAATAACTTCGTTCCAGTAGTCGATGACGTGTTTTTTTACATATTCCCCAGGTATCACACGAATTACCTTTTTACCATCTGTTCCGCGTGCATGGATATACCCAGTATTCACTTCCATTAAGAACTTTTTAGCAATCATATAAAAATGGGAGGGTCCTAAGTGAAATAAAAATACATATTTTACTTGGTTAGGAATTGACATGTTCATGAGGATAATGTTCTCACAAAACTGAAAGAATTGTTTTAGGAAATTTTGGTATTCCAATTCAAAATCTTCCGCTGATTTATTTTTCTTTTCCGTACTTGTCATGGATCGAATGAGTTCCGCACGAAGCACTTGTTCATCAGCACCAAGATGTAAATCCAAACTAATTGCAGACTTAAACAAACTTTTTTCAGCTAAGAATTTATCCAATTCATATCTAAAGAAATAATGTTGGTCTGAGTTCCAAGTATACTTACCATAGGCTTGGATGTAATTTGCCGCACTTTCTTCTTTCAGTTTGGCTTTTTGATTGGCCCATTCTTTTTTTTGATTCGGATCTTCAGCATTTTTTTGGATTACTTCATCTGCTTTGTATACAATTCCCGAATCTTCTGGTTCTACAGAAGTCGGTTTATTATATAAAGATTCATCAAAAACGGAAGACAAACGATAAATAATACGATCACGGAACTTTGGTTTGGTGGGTTTATACTCAGTTAGATAATTTGGATTGTCAATTTGTAAGATAAAACACATCCGTTTGAGAAAAATTTCTAATTGGTTTAATCTTTCCAAAGCGGGTAAAATTCTGTAGTTTAATAAAGCATTAGTTTGGAAATCTGGATCGCTAAACTTTGTATTTAAAACTGCTTCACGTAAATAAACCCAAGCTTCTTTACTTTCGATATAGAAGTAACGAAGCATTTCAAAGATTAAATGAAATTGGATAAAATCATCCCGATTCACCTCATCTAAGTTACGTGAAAAGTAGCGAGAGTATTCCTTCCGCACTTGGGCATATATATGTTTTTCATCTAAATTAAAGATGATCTCTTTGATTTTTTTTTGTGCTTTATCTAATTCTTGATCGAGGTTCTTTCGAAATGGAAGGATTTCGCGTTTGTTGGCTTCAGTGAGGCCGGTGCTAAGAAATTGGAGGAAACTTCCCACCAAATTCTGGAAGCTGGTGAGGAAATAAACATACCCTTTTTTAAAATCGGTAAGTTGTTCTAATTCGTTCCCATCCCCTTGGTTCTCTACAGACATACCAAGAGGATAGTAAGTATGATTTTTAAAAAATCAACAGGATTTAATTGGAATAGAAAATCTCGATTAAATTTTGGCTAGGATCTGCAAAGGTTAAACACTCTCCAGAATCTGTTCCTTCTGGTCCTTTGATGATCTTTACGTTCTTTTCCTCAAGTTCGCTGATAGCTTCTGTGAAATCATCCACATCCATCACAAAACTAAGGAGAGGAAGAGATCTGTCGGAAACTTCTGCTTTTACCAATCGGATACGAAAGGAATCCAGAGAAAGAATTGCCTCAGTAGCCTTCTTTGTCTCCACTTCGAAGTCAAAAATGTCCCGGTAAAAATCAATAGAGGTGTCGAGTTGGGAGACGGGGATACTGACGTGGCCAATGCCTTCTACAATAATCATAATGGAATTACACCTTCGTGAACTTTTCTGTCATCATGCTTGAAAAACCGGCTTTGTCGAGAAAAAAGCAACGTCCTCCAACAAACTCGAAACTAAAATTTGAATTCCAATTCCCACTTGGGTAAAAAGAATCAAAATATGAATGTATTTCGGATTTCACTCATCGTTTTAGCCATTTTTGCCCTTTCTTGTAAGGAAGAGGTCGTTCCATTTGAAACTGCCCATGAAAACCTAGCGGCAAAACTCCTGGCGGAGAACCAAATTCTTCTGGAAGAGTATCTAAAAGACGATCCAAAACCCAATTGGAAAACTTTTTCAGAAGCAATTGATGCTTTCGTAACCAGCGGACATCCGAAATTGAAGGCCTGGTCTGAGACTTTACGTCCCCTCCTCCCTGTTGCGGGTGCAGATCTAGAATCTAACTATGAAAAAATTTCTAAAATTCAAGAAATATTGATTCAAATCAAAACAGAAGTTCCCAACCAATCTAAGTACAATCGATTTTACTGTCCAATGGTTGATAAATCTTGGTTAATGACAGGAAAAGAAGTAAAAAATCCATACGCTCCTGAAATGAGAGATTGTGGAGAATTATTACAGTAGTCTATGCCAAAATGTTTTCTCGGTACATCCTTATATGAAGCCTGTCCCCCTAGTTGCAGGCTATCATTCGCAAAACAAGACGTTGACGAAGATTGTATTGCCAAGGAAAAACTCGAAGCATTTTTACAAGATAAGGTTACATTCAAAATTGGTATTTCTGCATTTTCGCAGATCCCTGCAAAAACTTTAGAAAAGTTTATTTGGACTTCCAAAGACAATTTAGAATTAATTTCTTATTTTCTTTATATTGGTGAACCAACACTCGTAAGGGAAATCATCGAATCGTTTTCAAATCATACTCTCAGTTATCTTTTTAAATGTGATTTCGAAAACTATATGAACATTCGAGAATCAATCAAAAGAGAAAAATCTATCAAACATATGTTTGATATTCGAAGTTTCAAATACTGGACTTTTGTTAGTTATTTACGTATTTGTGATTTGATTCAATATTTTGTTCGTTACTTAAAAGAACCAGAATATGGCTGTCAGTTCATTGTAATTTTACCGTCAGAAATTGTTTCCAATCTGAATAAATACACCGGCCTAGATTTCGAAGAAGAAAAATCTTTATATACCGCACTTGGGGATTCCATTTACGAACTACCGCTCCAATCACCAAAAATCTATGATCATATGATGCAACTCTTTGCAGAAGATCCAGAAGTTTCAATTATCCTTTCCACAATGGAAGGGCTCATCCATAGACAACAATTGATTTTAGAAACAAGTGAAAAATTGATTAACTATATTGGTGAAAATCGAATCGATAAAAACTTCCAATACATTTTTTCGGAACTGAATGGTATGGAAATTGGAACCGCTGCAGAAATTTTAAACCAACTTCTCGAAAAAAAGATGATCACTATATCTCAAAAACTAATGATCATCGATTTTCTTGACACCGGTAAATTAGAATTGTAGAATAAGCTAACGTTCGTCAGTTTATTCTACAGAATTTCATATTTATCCTGCAATTTTAACTTTTTTCGCTAAGTAAACACTAAACAACAAACTAAATACAGAAATCATTCCTACGAGTTCGTAATTGATGAGTTGGTTATCAGCAGATTGTACCAATATCAATCCCGCAATGTACGAAGCAGCACCCGAAGAAATCTGCTGGATGGCAGAATTGACAGACATAAAACTACCACGAATTCTTGGTTCCACAGCAGAAGTGATCATTGCAAATGCAGGAACCATTCGCCCTGAAACCAAAATCATAAATAATGTTGTGACAGTAAGCACAACAGGTAATGAAGTTTTTGTCAAAGTAACAACAATCACAATGGGAATCACTGCCACAATCGAAATGATTTGGTAAACTTTCAATTTTCCATAACGATCTGATAATTTTCCAATGAATCGACTTGTAAAAAAAGTAAACAATCCACCAAAAAAGTAAATATAAGGAAGTTCATCAATCGCTAAACCAACGTTAGACACTAGAAATGGACTAAGAAAAGGAATGATGGTAAATCCACCAAACATCAAAAACACCATAAAAATAAAGGGGGCAAAATGATCTTTTTTGGTAATCACTTGTTGTAAAGATTTAAGTTGAGATTGTTTCGGATGAACATCTGAATCCAAATGGTAACGAATCGAAGGTAATACTTTATAACCAATTGGTAAAATTAAAAAACCTGCAATTGCCAAAGAAAGGAATGGGAAATGCCATCCAAACTTATTAGCCAAAGACAAACCAATTGGGATTCCAATGACGGAAGCCACTGAAAACGAACTCATCACAACACCAGTAGCAGTTCCTCTTCTAAAAACAGGAATGATGTCTCCGATGATGGAAAGGACAGTGGCGCCGATCATTCCGCCGAATCCACCGGCAACAACCCTAGCAAAAAGTAAAAATCCATAATTGGGAGCAAATGCACAAAGTAAGGTTCCAAAGGAAAATCCAAAAAATAAGACGAGAAGGCTTAATTTGCGATCATATGAATCCAAAAACAATGCACCAATGAGTCCAAACAATCCAGCACTAATGGAATAAGAAGAAACAAGTAATCCAAAAGCGGCGGAATTGATTTTGAAGCTCTCCATAAATACCGGGCCCAGGGGCATCATGATGACAAAATCCAAAATGTGTAAAAATTGGAGGGCAGCAAGGATGAAGATGATGGCTCTTTCTTTTTGGATGGTATGAAGCGGATGGGTGAGAGGTTGGCTCATAAAACTAATATTGACCAGGCATTCAAAATTTCCAAAACTATTTAGTTTCGAATTGCCAACTTTTACATTCCGTAATAAATTTCCCTCTATGAAATACGCGTTAATTACAGGTGCTTCCACTGGACTCGGAAAGGATTTTGCTTTTGCATTGGCTGAAAAGGGATACACTCCTGTTTTAGTTGCAAGGAGCGCAGATCGATTGAAGGCTTTGGCCGCAGAGATCAAAAACAAACACGGACTACAAAGTGTCGTCATTGCTCAAGATTTAGCAAAACCAAACTCAAGTGAAGTTTTATACAAAGCAGTCAAAAAACTAAAGTTATCGATTCACTGTTTGGTGAACAATGCTGGTTTTGGTCTCAACGGAGAATTCCATAAAAATTCTTTTGAAAAAGAATCCCAACTAATCCAATTGAATGTCACAACTCTCGCAGAACTTTGCCATTTGTTTTTGCAAGATATGGTTGCTGAAAAAGACGGATACATCCTAAATGTTGCCTCCACTGCTGCCTACCAACCAGGTCCACTGATGTCAAATTACTATGCATCAAAAGCATATGTTCTTTCTCTTAGTGAAGGGCTTGCAGAAGAAGTGAGAGATTACGGTGTAACAGTAACATGTTTTTGTCCAGGACCAACTCAAACTGAATTTTTTGAAAGAGCCAATATGACTAAAATCAATTTAGTAAAATCTTCCTTTCTCATTATGCAATCTAGAGAAGTGGTGGATATTGGACTCGATGCTTTATTTAGTAAAAAAGTGGTCAAAATTCCAGGTTTTATGAATTTTCTCGTCGCACAATCGGTTCGATTCTCACCTAAGTTTCTCGTTCGTAAAATTGCAAAATTTTTACACCAAGCAGCTTAATTTGACCAATTCAGATCTTTTATTTTCCAATCGATTTCAGTTGTTAGGTGATTTGAATTCAGAAAACAAAATTTACCAAACCAAACAAAATTTGGAAAAAACAGGACTTGAGATTTTTGATCTTACTGGTTCCAATCCTACAAAACTAGGGTTGGAATTTCCACCTTCTGCCTTATCTCATATATTTTCAAATTTGGATCTTAGCCAATATGAACCCCAAGCCGAAGGGTTGGAATCCGCTAGACAGGCAATTATTTCTGATTACAAAAATCGAGGCATCCAAACCGACTTGTCCCATTTGGTTTTGACGGCGAGTACTTCAGAAGCTTATTCCTATATTTTCAAACTATTTACAAACCCCGGCGATGAAGTATTAACACCAAATCCTGGTTATCCGTTATTTAGTTTTCTCATTGGACTCGAAAATCTAAAAGAAGTGCATTATCCACTGCAGGAAGAAAAAGAAACGGGAAAATGGATATATTCTGCTGAAACCATAGCCAATTGTATCAGCACAAAAACAAAACTCATTGTTCTAGTCAGTCCCGCAAACCCAACAGGTTCTAGAACCACCGCCCAGTTTTGGAAAGAATGGGAGGCACTCGGAATCAAAATTCCCATCCTACTAGATGAAGTTTTTGTAGGTTATGAGTTCTCTGGTGAACCACACCAAATTCCAGTTTCCCCTAGTTTCCCTCTTTTGATTTGTAATGGGTTTTCCAAAATGTTGGCCCTTCCTGGACTCAAACTTGGATGGATTCTCATCCAAAGCCCAGAACTATATAGATCAGAAATTCAAAAAAATTTAAGTTTCATTGCCGATACATACCTTTCCGTCAACGCACCAGTACAATTAGCAACGTTAGAACTCATCCCTTGGAAAACCATGGTTCAAAATCGAATACGAACAAGAATTATGCGAAACTTGGCGCAGTGTATTTTATTTTCCGAAGAGAATCCTAAAATCCTAAACAAACCGGCAGTGGAAGCCGGTTGGTATTTTTTATTCGAATTGGATTTGGAAAAAAAGGACGAAGAAATGGTTTTAGAAATTTTGACCCAAACCAAGGTTTTTGTCCACCCTGGGTCATGGTATGGATTTTCGCATAACAGGTGTATTCTTGTGATTAGTTTGATTTCCGATGAAGAAGTTTTGCGAAGTGGACTTTCGGCTCTTCAATCCTTTCTCAAATAATCTATAATGGCAGTTTTTTGTGCCAAAGCATCGGCTTTACCCAATTCATAAGTTTCTCTAACCCCTTTGGGATTTGTATAATCAAAAGAGGTGATTGGTAACGGTTTTGAAGGAGTGATCAAATACGACTTGGCTAAAAGTTCTGGATCTTTGCCCACAATGGTATTGTGTTCATAATGAATTCCAATAATTTTTGCCTTCGAGGAAAAAGCTTCAATAAACATATTATTGGTTAGTCCCCCATCCAAATAATATTCATTCCCCACCGACTGAAAGTCAACGATAGGCGGAATGGAAGAAGAGTTCATAATGAATTGTTCGATGGTTTCTGAGTTCACAAAATCTTTTTCTGTAAAATCAACATCTTCCATATTCCATTTTTTAATCATTTCGGCGGTTCGATTGGCAGGAATTCCTTCTGACCGGTCCCGATCATCCAAAATAAAAGCTCGTCCGGTTTCAGAAATGAGTCTCGCCAAACGGAACTTATTCTTTAACGAGTCTTCCTTAGGATGAGCCTTTACCGAATGGATCCAGATTTTGGCACCTGATTCCAAAACCTTATCAAACTTCATTCCAAAACGAATGGTACGACGGTACATATCTTCATGAGGGAAAGTAGACTCTCCCCGAAGAAAGTTCGAAAAATGGAAGTTACGCGAATTCCGTTTTGTGATTTCTTCAAAGTATTCTACGGATTCTTCTTCTGTTTGGGAAAGGATACAAAGTGCCATAGCAGCGCCGGCAGAAACACCAGAAAGTTCTGTAAAACGCACTCCCCATTCCCGAAGGGTTTTCCCAACACCTAATGCATAAAAGGCCTTACAACCACCACCAGCAATCGCAAGCGAAACATCATAAGAAGGAAATATTTTAACTAATGTTTGTAAAACTTGTTCTCTAACGCCCATAAAATCGACAAATTCTATTCCCCTTCCCATCGAAAGCATAGAGTGTTGTTCTCTCCTAAAAATCTGTCAAAGTATAAACTAGCACGACAATCGTCTTCTGTCGCAAGAAAGAAATCATATCCACCAGCAGGATATTTGATTTTACAACATCCTTTTTTGTCCTTTCTATCGGGAGGTTGCCGCACCGATTTGTCCTGCCCTTTCAAATCCCCCAATGTAGGAGGTAATTCTTGTCGTGAATCAGCAAACCCATCTGATACAAAGATCAGAAAAAACAAGAAGATTAGGAAGGTAGTTCGCATTCTATATAAATAGACAGACTGAGTGATGGACAAGTTCAGTGATTCCTCTAAAATTGATGACGTAGGATCAATCGTGCAATCTGTATTTCTAATGGATAGGAAATATTTTTCTTTACCCATTTGTTAAATCTATATAATCTCTCCACTAATCATCATTCGGGGACATCAATGAACAATACGAGACTACAATACCACGCAACGGGAGGGCAACTCTTCATTCTTCTACTGAAGAATATGTTTCTAACCGTAGTAACATTAGGGATTTATAGCTTTTGGGCCAGAACCAATGTCCAAAAATTTATGGCAGAGAACTTAGAATGGGCAGGAGAACGTTTTTCCTTCCACGGAACAGGAAAAGAGAGGTTCATTGGATTTCTCAAAGCATTAGGAATATTCATAGTTCTTTATATAGGGATCTACATCATTCAGACCATCCTGACATTCATTCCGATCCCATACTTTGCATCAATCGTAGGGTCTCTTCTATCTTTAGCAGTAATTTTGGCTCTTGTTCCTATCATCTTGGTAGGTGGCAGAAAATACCTCACTTCGCGTACTGGATACCGCAACCTTCGTTTCGGATTTGATGGAAAAATTTTAGAAGTAGCAAAACTTTACGGCAAAGGGATTCTCCTAACTATCATTACACTGGGAATCTACTATCCATGGTTTTTTGCTGAAAAAGAAGCTTACATACAAAGTAAAACAAGATACGGGAATACAAACTTTGGATTTTCAGCAGAAGGTAAGGAGATTTTTTTCCTCTACTTAAAAGGATTCTTTTTAAGCATTGTGACTCTTGGAATTTACTATTCTTGGTTTTTAGCAGATGTTCAAAATTACATTTGGAACCGAACTAGTTTCCAAGGGAAAAAGTTTAGATCAGATATCACAGGTGGAAAAATTTTTGGAAATTTTATCATCGCCTATTTAATTATCATATTTACTTTAGGAATTGGATTTGCTTGGGCTGTAGTCCGATTGACCAAACTTTTTTTTGAGTCGGTTAGTTTGGAGGCAGAAGTTGATTTTTCTTCCATCTCAGCACAAACAGATTCAACTGCAAACGCTACGGCAGAAGGATTGGAAGCACTTGCAGATACTTTAGAAGCCTTCCTATCATAAACATTGTTTCAAAATCAAACATTTACATCCCGATATTTTAACGGAGTATCAGCGGTCCCCGAAGAGGGGACTATTCTGATCCATGGTCAATCTCTTGAGTTTTCTTCTAGAGAAACCGCTCACAAACTTGTAATTTCCCAATTTACAGAATTTAATTTAACGCATAATGGCTGTAAGCTTGTTTTACTGCCGGACGAAGTAAAAGAAAGTCCTGTTTTGGAAATTTTTTGCTCCAAAGAAGAAGCAAAAAAAATAGAATCCATTTGGATCCAAACAAAAAAATCACAAAGCAAAACCCATGCATTTTTTTACTCCATCAGAGAAATGAATCCCCTTGTCCTTGGGACTCTATCCATTCTCATTGTTGCTATTATTGGTTTTTTCTATTTTAAAGGGCTAGAGCTTGTAACGAACTTCATTCCCTTATCCGCCGACAAAACGTTAGGCGAATCTGTCCAACTCAAAATGGATGCTCAGTTTGAAGCTTGTAATACCAAAGCCACAGACAGATTCTTTGCAGAAGCTCTTAAAAGAATCGTACCCAAAGGTAGTCCTCACGAATTTTCCGTTTCTGTCATTGCTTCTACCATTCCGAATGCCTTTGCTCTCTCTAACGGCAAAATTTATTTTTTTTCCGGACTTCTCAATGATGCCCAATCACAAGAAGAAGTGATTGGGGTTTTAGCACACGAAATTGCACACGTGGAAAAAAGACACCATATGAGAAATCTTGTGAAAGCAGGAGGGACTTCGCTTGCGATCAGTTTGGTGGTTGGTCCTGGACTCGGAAACATGGAATTTTTAGAAACGTTTACGGAGATTGGTTCTACAATTCTGGTATTAAAGTTTTCTAGAGATTTTGAAACAGAAGCTGACATCACTTCTATAGAATATTTAAAAAACCAAAATATCTCATCATCAGGACTCCTTACATTTTTTAAAAGAATGCAAGAATTAGAGAAAGAAATATTGAAACCTGAAGGAAAATCACCTGATCCAAAAGCCAAGGACGATCAAGTGATAACAAAATCAATTACCGATTTTTTAAGTACTCACCCTGCTACCGATGAAAGAATGAAAACTTTAGAATCTCTCATTCGAACTGGCAAAAAAGGATCCATCAAAAAAATTGTTTCAGATAAAACTTGGAAAGAAGTTCAGTCTGTTTGTTTGGATTTTAAAAAATCAGATTCTAAGTGATTGTAAATTTGTTGTAAAGTTTCGCTTAAGCTATGTTTGTTTTTCCAACCTAGATTTTTTAGTTTGGAATTGTCACCATAAACTTTGGATGTTTCAGACGCTCTAACTCGACCGGCATCCACTTCAAATCGAATGTCCTTACCAGAAAATTTAACTAATTCTTCTAACATATAACGGATACTTCGTTCTTCACCAGAACAGATATTATAAATTTCGCCTGATTGCCCCTTTTCCACTAAGGTCAAATACCCACTCACAATATCTTCAACATGGGAAAAATCTCTAGTAGGTTCTAAATCACCAACAGCAATAGTTGACTTTCCCGAATATTTAACCTCGATGATTTGAGAACAAAAGTTAGGAATGACAAACTCCTTACGTTGTCCGATTCCAATATGATTGAAAGGTCTTGCAATCACTACCGATACATACTGACTATACTGTGCGTACTGCCTGCAATAAGATTCGGCTGCCAATTTACTACCAGCATAAGGATTTACTGGATTGGGCAAAAATGATTCTTTTAAAGGAAGAAGAGAAGGATCCTGTTTTCCATAGACATCTGCTGAAGAAACGTACAACATTTTACAAGGCCTTTGTAGACGGTGTAAAGTTTCTAGAAAGTTAAGTGTTCCTCCAACATTGATTTCTTCAGTTTCCCAAGGATTTTCAATGGCTATCGGAACAAATGCTTGGGCTGCCAAATGGATGAGGACATCAGGTTGCACTGCTTCTAAATTTCTTGTGACGGCCTTCCGGTCACGAATGTCACCTTGAAAACAATGGATTTGGGATTCACCTTGGGATTCCAGAGCAGGAAGTAGATAACTTCCGACAAATCCGCTGGCTCCAGTGACTAAAATTTGTTTTTTTTTCATAGAAAAGGGAAATTTCCGATTCGGCCCTAAGATTTAGTTGCCATTCTTCCAATTTTTCAAATCCTCTCAACAAAAGAAAGAAAACTGTGGAAGACAAAAAGAAATTCAATCCCTCCCCCTTTGTCGAAGTTCGAGACCCACAGTTAAATGTATCGGAATTGATACAAAAAATTGAATCCAAGATCCCCTTGGATCCATCTCAGACTCCCAATTGGTTAGAACTCACAAAAATCAGCTATAAACCAGAATCCCCCCAAGGATTTCGAAAATTTGACCCGGCAGGAACTGCTCATCTGTTTGAAAAAGGGATTTCTAGTCCCAAATTCTCAAACCCAAAATTTTGGTTCATTCGTGGACCAGTTAAATTCATCGTCAATCGCCTAATTTCTGTTTATGGATTAATCGACAAAAAACTTTCGGAAAATAGAATTCGAGCATTTTTCTCAGTTTTGCATGAACTTGTTCGTTTGGGGAAAAGAATCGAACAAATAGAAAATCGATTTGATGGATTTTATAGAGACCATTTGTTACATGGATCTTCCAATGAACTGCCTAACTTTGGTTGGGCGGTAAATTCTTATTTTACAGATGCTGGATCAAACCCTAGTTGGAAATTTGCATTAGAAGATTTTTCTAAATCTAATGCAGTAACGGTATTATTTCCTGAGTGGGGAGATATTCTCAAACAACTATCCATAAGTCAAATTCCATTTCAATGTATCACTTCACATGAAGATGAATTCAGATTCATTCAAAACAAAATCACAACAACCGTTCGGTTGGAAAAAAGACTTTTTCCATTAAAACAAATTCTAAATCCATCAGCCGATGTCTTAGTTTACCTTCCTCTCAACCGGTTTCCTTCTTTTTGGATAGAAAGAATTTTTGCTGAAATTTCAAATTCCATACAAAATGGAAAACATTTGTATTTTTCCGTTTCCACAAAACCGACAAACGCCAATCGTCCGTTCCGCGATCTACAAGTTTCTGAAATTAATTTGGAACTATTACCAAACTATTTGGAAACACTTGGTTTCAAACAAGTTCGAGATCTTTCTGCAACGGAAGATACGAAAGTTTACAGATACACAAAACTCGCTACATGAATGTTTTCCAACATTTAGATGAACTAAAAGATTCTGATGGTGTTGGAAATGATGCAATAGGTCTTTCTGAAGTTTTTATTTCATTAGGTTACAAATCTCATTTTGTTACCAGGATTGAAAGAAAAGGAAAACCCTTGGAAAGCCAGTTCCATTTGGTAAATTCCTTTCAACATCCCACCTCAGCAGAGGACATTCACATTTTACATTATGGTGGAGCCGGTTACCCCTACCACTTGTTCCAAAATTTACCTGGCCGCAAAATTTTAAGATTTCATAACATTACCCCTGCCTCTTATTATAAAGACACAACAACTCCTGATATTTTTTCAGCGATGGAAAAATTCGAATCTTTGTCTTATTTGGAAATTGCCAGTTTATCAGTCTTTTGTGATTCCATTTGGTGTGATTCAGAATTTAATTTTCAAACCATTTCAGAATACCAATTCAAAAATCCTTATGTGATCCCTATTTGTAAATCTTATGTAACTAATACAAAATTAGAATCAGAGTTACGAAACTCATCTTTGGTCTTTGTAGGGAGATATTCTCCACAAAAAAAATGGGAAGATTTCATTGAATTATTCTCCTATTGGATAAAAGAATTCCCTGATGCCAAATGTATCTGTATTGGATCTGTAATTGGTGCTTTTGATGGATATTTTGATAAACTAACAAATCTTGTGCGAAGGTTTGATTTGGAAGGTAAGGTTCAGTTTTTAACAGGCAAATCCGATGCAGAAGTTTTATCGATTTTAAAAGAATCGGGAGCCTTTGTTTCGATGAGTGAACATGAAGGTTTTTGTTTGCCAATTTTGGAAGCATTCGGATCGAAGATTCCCGTATTTGCTTATGCAAAAGGAGCGATTCCTGGTACAATGAAAGGAGCAGGTATACTGTTCGATTCAAAGGAATTTCCAAAAATTATAAAACAAATGAAAGAGATTTTATCTGATAAAGAAAAACGGACTTCCTTGATTTCTCACCAATCCCAAGTATTGGAATCATACAATCAATTTCCTTTCTCGGAAGTGGTTTCTGGAATTTTGAATACTGGTATCCAATGAACATACATCAATTTTCTGCAGGATTCCAATTAGGCGATGCCATCTCTCAAGAAATGTTAGAGATAAAACGTTTACTCGCCAAAGAGGGTTATAACGGAAAAATTTTTACAGAAAACGTTTTTTCTTACGATAGAAAATATGCAGAAAAACTTACTAAAGCAAAAATCAAACCAAACGACGTATTGGTTTACCACCACTCTATTCATAGTGATGTTTTAGATTTTGTTTTAAAATTTCCCAATCGAAAAATTCTTATCTATCATAACGTAACACCTGAGGATTTTTTCTCCGGATACGATCTTAAGTTTTCTTATTTGTTACGTAAGGGTCGTGAAGACTTAGAAACCATTCGTGATACATTCCATCATTCCTTTGCTGTTTCTAATTTTAATTTGAATGAACTTCAAGAAATAGGATTTAAACATGCTAGGTTACTTCCCCTACATTTGAATTTCCAAAAATGGAAGGATGTGCCAAGAGATTTCAAATCTAAATCATTTGATCATCCTTCTTTCCTATTTGTTGGTCGCATTGCGCCAAATAAACGACAAGATGATTTGATTCGTTTTGCCAGAACATGGAAATCAAAAATGGGAAACCAATTTTCTATGCGAATGTTGGGTTTCTGTAATCCCAACCAACAATCCTACCTTGATGAACTCAATTTTATGATCCACCACTTGGATCTTACAAATGAAGTAAAAATCATTTCTTATGTTGATGAATCGATGTTAAAAAAGATCTACTCTGAAAGTAATATGTTTCTATCGATGAGTGAACATGAAGGTTTTTGTGTTCCTCTTATGGAAGCCATTTATTTTCATTTGCCCGTGGTTGCCTTTGCAGCCGGTGCCGTACCTGAAACCCTAAATCATTCTGGAATCCTATTTGAATCTAAAAACTTTGATTCCATAGTTCCCTTGGTTGATTCCGTTTTTAAAAAACAAGACTTTAGAAATTCTATCATTGGAGCTCAAAATATTAGGCTGGATGAATATTTACAATCAACGAGTATCTTACCACTTCTTGAAGTCGTGAGAGGTTAGTTGTGGCAAAAATTCTAATCATCACTGCACGGTTTTTAGAACATGCTTCCGGTGGAGCTGAAAAATTAGCCTACGACTATGCTTCTATTCTATCAGAATCAAATGATGTGACGGTTTGTACATCTTCCGCTAAAGATTATGTAAGTTGGAAAAACGAATTACCTAAAGGAGAATCCAAAGAAAACTCCATTCGTATTCTACGATTTCCAGTAACACAAACAAGAAACATCACTAAGATGAATCACATTCTAAATCAATGTTTGGAAAAAGGGGATTCCGTTTCAGACAAAGAACAATTTGAATTTCTAAAAGAACAAGGACCTTATTGTCCCGAATTAGTTAAATACATTTCCAAAGAACAAAACTCCTATGATTTAGCGATCCTTATCGGATATTTATATTACCCAGTTGTTGCAAGTATCCCTAATTTAAAAATTCCATTTGTCATTGTGCCAACATTTCATGACGAACCACCATTTCGTCTCCCCATGTATCGCAAAACATATTCAAACCGGTATATTTATAGTTTCAATGCGCCAGAAGAAGTTTCTGTTTATGAAACGTACACAAAACAAAAAGTTAGTTCTTACTTTTTAATTGGTACTTATATTAATGATCATTTTGCAAACCTAGATCCCAAACTTTCGAACTCGAACTCGAACTCGAATCAATTGATCACTGTTGGTCGAATTGAACCTGCAAAAGGATATCCAGAACTTTTTCAATATTTTAGAGATTGGAAACTATATTCTCATAGAACAGATGTTAGTATAAAATCTCTGGGGTCAGTTTCTTCTATGGAAGTACCAACAGATCCTTTGATCTGTTTTACTGGTTTTGTCAGCGAAGAAGAAAAACTTTCAGAAATTCAAAAATCTTTTCTTCTACTCAATCCATCCGCTTTTGAAAGTTTTTCGATTTCCATTATGGAAGCTTGGATTCAGGAAAAAACTGTACTCGTCAATGCAAAATCATCTGTTATGCGAGGACATTGTTTACGAAGCCAAGGTGGGTTATATTATTCAGATTCTCTCTCTTTCCAACGAACTTTGGATTTTTTATTAGAAAATCGTGAAATATCCCAAAGGCTTGGTAAAAATGGAAGGGAATATGTTTTGGCAAACTTTACCAAAGACGTAATTCGAAAAAAACTAAATCAAATGGTTAGTAAACTACTCGATTGATTTGCCCTTCAAATTCTGCTAAAAGATATTCATGCACAAGACCATTGGTTGCGAGTAAACTCGGAATCAAAATTGAAAAATCATTACCATCCATGGATGTGATTCTTCCTTTAGCCTCTAAAACAATAAGACCAGCCGCTGCCATATCCCAAGGTTTAAGGCCAAGTTCATAATATCCTTCAAACTTCCCTTCGGCTAACCAACATAGATCGAGTGTTGCTGCCCCTGTTCTGCGAATGCCTCTAGATTTTTGCAATATGGATTTATAATATTGCATGAGTGTGTCTAAAGATAAATTTCGATCATAAGGAAATCCTGTAACAAATAACGAATCTTTCAAAGAACTTGTCCGAGAAACTTGGATGGGAGTTTTTTCTCGAAAAGCCCCTTGGCCTCTGATGGCATGATAATAAGTGTTTAACTCTGGAAAAAAAACCATCCCTATGAGTGGGGTCATCGTATCTGTTTCGACAACCCCAACAGAAACACCGTATAACGGAAGTCCATGGGTATAATTGGTAGTTCCATCTAAAGGATCCACAACCCAAGTGTATCCTGAGTTACCGTCAATTTTTCCTCGTTCTTCCGATAGGATTCCATCTCCTGGATAGTTTTTTTGGATCTCATCCAAAATCATAGACTCTGCTTTTAAATCCGCTTCCGTCACAAGATTGTATAAACTTTTTTCATCTACCTTGAGGCCGGACTCTTTGTGTTTTTGCACAAGGAAGTCGGAAACTGTCGGAAGGAAATTTAGAAAATGATAAGATCTATCCAGTAACTCAGATTGCATCAATACCCACCAAATTCGATGTTTTTCTTCATCGCGGTGATCTCAACATCTAAATTTAGGGTTTCATCTGCTTTGAGTTTATTTCTGACTTGTTCCGTGGTTTTGATCACTTCACTCAGTAAGGAATTTAATTCCGTTTTTCTTTTTTCTGATTCCGGGGAACCAACACTCAATTTATTGTACTGGCCTAAAATTTTGGAAACAGTCTCTGGAAAATAATTTAAAAACTGTTTTGCCTTTCTATAAGATAGCGGGTCTTCCGCAAGGTTCACGCGTAGATCAGATAAAGAATGTAAGTATTCATTACATAAACCTTGTAGTGATCCATCCGAGAGAGATTTGGATTCTTTTTCAGTAGATAGACGAAATCCATCCAATCGTTCCATTTGGGATTTATATTCGGTGAATTCTACTTTATCTTCAAATTTTTTCTTTAGTTCATTCCAATTCTCTTTTGTTTGGTTAGAGGAAAAAAGAAGTGGAAAAAAACTAAATGGATAGTGGTGAGCTTTTCCAATTGTAGTTCGATAAATAGCAATTCCCAAAAAAACTACATGAAGGAATGCCATTAACACATAGGAAAACACAAGTAAAACTCGATCCTCTCCAAACTTTGCTCCAAACCCAAAGAATCCAAGCGATAACAAAGCCTGCAAGTACATTGCCTCTAGCGATTGTTTGGCGGAATAAGAAGACTTATTTCTTGAAAGCCACATGACAAAGGGATAAACCATTGCCCCAAGAGAAGAGATAAAAAATGGAAATGGCAATAATGCCATAGGATACGTTAAAATAGTAGAAAGATGGGCACGTCTTGCCCATTTTTTCTCCTCTTGATTTTGTTCTAATTGCACTTCAGTCATTCTATTTTGATTCCAAAAGTTTTTGTTTGATTTCAGATTCGATTTTGATCATTTCTTGTTCTGCAACTTTTCGTTTCTGACGACCTTCTTCTTGAATCTTTAGAGTTTCTGTAATCGTAGTGATCAGCTGTTGGTTTACTGTTTTTAAAGTTTCAATTTCAATGATCCCTTTTTCGGACTCTCTCGCAATTTCAACAGTTCCCGTTTTTAACATTTCTGCATTTTTTTGGATTAGATCGTTTGTTGTTTTGGAAACTTGTTTTTGCGCTTCCAATGCTTTTCTTTGGCGTAACAAACCTAATGCGATTACGATTTGATTTTTCCAAAGTGGGATTGTATTCAAAATCGAACTTTGAATTTTTTCAACAAGAACCTGGTTCCCGTTTTGGATGAGTCGAATTTGTGGTCCTGTTTGTAAGGAAAGGATGCGGGTGAGTTTTAGATCGTGGATTTTTTTCTCAAACCGATCCACCATTTGCACCATATCTTGGTACTGTTGGGAAGCAAGAGTGTCCCCTTGTGCTTTTGCCTTTTCGAGCATATCGGGAAGGATTTTGTCTCTTAGTTCTTGAACCTTCTTATCACCGGCAGCAATGTATACTTGAACTTCTTTAAAATACTCCAAGTTTTTTTCGTATAATGCCTGTAATAATGTTATGTCTTTTGTTAGGTTGGTTCGAGCAGTGTGAAGTTCTTCGACTATCTTTTCGATTTGGGTTTGTAAGTCTTCAAACTTAGCTAGAAATTTCCGAGAAGCGTCAAAAAGACCACCGATGAGCGGAATTTTGGACAAAGAGTTCCCTTCTCCCGCAAAACTATCCAAATTCAAATCAGTGATTTTGAATAAAAGATTATTTAAAAGTTCCCCAGCGTATCCAGAATCCTTGGTTTTGATTTCTGATAAAACTTTATCTGCAAATTCAGAAACTTTAGCTTGGGCCGAGGCTCCATAAGAAACGATATCATTGGGATTGTTGAGTTGTATCTGCCCAGTCAGTTCCTCAACTTTTTGTAAATCTTCCTTTGTCAGTTGCAGTTCCGGGTCATTCGTTTTCAGTTCCAAAGAGTCCATATTTATCTATCCTTTACCTTTTCTCACAAAGATAGGATCGTTTTTGGGATATGAATCAAGCAGAAAACGGTAAGGTGTGAAAACATGAACAAGTAAATTTATTTCTTAGAATTTTTGATCCAAAACCACAGTTTGGTGACAATTTGATTGCATAGATTGTTATAACTGATACATTCCTGCGAGAAAAAATATGCTAAATAAAGATTTGAATCTACCAATCCTCCTCCCACAAGTATTAACGGTTGATGCCATGACACTGGACAATCGTTTGATTGACCAAGTGGAAGTACGCACCTTGCTCTTTCGACTTCGGGCGAAAAATTACCTGCATTATTTAATCATCAAATTTTTAGTCTGTACGGGTCTATCACTCCCCGAAATCATTCACCTTAAAGTCTCCGACTTTAATCCAGAAAGAACACTATTCAAATTAAAGAACGGTGGTCGCTTGCGTAGACGCAAAATCTTCCTCGAACCTAATTTAGCATTAGAACTCTATCGGTATTCCTCAGAATTTTCACCTTCCGATTATCTATTTCCTGGTCGTTATGGAAAACTCAGAACAAGAACCATTCAAAAAATTCTGAAGACTGCAAGCCGCCTGATCTCAAAAGAAATTCATATTCCCTTCCTTCGAGATGTCATTGCTTTAGACCTTTTTAAAAAAGGTTTTCCTGTGTGGGAAATTCAAGAGTTTTTGGGACATAGAACTGCTCGTTCCACCAAGCTACGAATATTATTACACATTCCGGTCGAAGAACGAACAGATCCGCGACTTTTTAACCGAAACAAAAACCAGGCAGCGTAAAAATTTCTTGAACCTTTGGTGTTTTCAGAGATTCTAGTCACCAAGTAGGCTCGCTTTGGAAATAAAGACCAAAAAAATCGGAAAGCACACACTCGTTCACCTTAACGGTCGTTTGGACATTACCCATTCGGATGAAGTGGAGGCCAAATTGGCCGACGACGTGCAAAACGGTGAAGGTGACATCATCATCAACCTAGAGCTCATCTCCTACATCTCTTCTTCTGGAATTCGCATCTTTGTTGGGATGGTTCGAGAATTAGACAAACAAGGTAGAAAGTTAAAACTTTGCTGCATCACACCACCTGTCAAAAAGGTATTCGATGTAGTGGAACTTTTGGATTTGTTTGAAGTCTTTGAAACGGAACAAGAAGCCGTTAATTCCCTTTCTAAATAAATCTCACGTGGCTTACGCCTCGTTTTTCATTATCTCCGCTTTGTTTTTTTTCCAGGTTTGGATCAACTTGGATGTATTCCCTGTTGTTTGGCCGGACGAAGTTTTGTTTTTTTCACCTGCCCTATCTTTTGCCAATGACGGTCGCTTACAAACCGATGTTTTGAAAGGCCTCATTCCAGGAATGGAATCCAAAACCCTCTGGATGCCACCAGTATATTTCCTTTTCTCTGGATTTTCCTTATCCGTTTTTCCTGACACTCTAACAACAGTTCGCCTGGCAAATGTTTTGATCGTTTACCTAACAGCAATTGGTTTTTATATGCTGCTGCGTCGAGAATCAATTTCGCCAATCGCAAGCCAAATTGCCTTTGCAAGTGTATTATGGGAACCACTCCTCTTTCGTTTTGGAACTGCTGCCAGAATGGAAGGTCTGACAGCATTTTTCTTTATCATCAGTCTACTTTTTGCAACTAACAAAGATAAATCGAAACTATACTTTGTTTTTTTGACGGGAATCTCACTTTCTCTTTCTTCTTTATCGCATCCTATAGGTGCCTCCTTTGGACTTGTCACCGCATTTTTAGTTTGGAAAAACTTTGGCCTTAAATCATTTCCTTGGTTCATCTTAGGTGGAATTTTACCCTTACTATGTTGGTTCTATTACATCCATCCTGATTGGAATTGGTTTGAAATCCAATTTGGAGCCCAACTCACGAGGAAACGAAATTTACTCGGAAACTTCACACTAATTGATAAAGTGAAAGTATTTTCCTTTGGGTTTGGTTTTGCAAAGTTTCGTTTGATTTTGATCCTAGCAGAAATCGTTCTACTCATTTCCCTTTCCTATCAGTTATGGAAAAACTCGGGAAAACTAAACCAAAAATGGATTTTGTTTTGGATTTGGATTCTTTCGGTTTTGTTGTCTCTTTACACTTCTTCGGAAGGATGGTATGTCTTTCATATTTTATTTCCTTTAGCATTCGGAATGGCCTTGTTATACGACACCAAAGGAAATGGTTGGAAGTTCGCAATCATCGGAGTATTATTATCTCTTTCTAGTTTGCTCTATACAAATCATATCCATTGGTTTCAAACTGATTCTAAAAAAGTTTTCGAATCACATTTCCAACATTTAGAAATGAGTTTGGCTCACTCAAAATCAGTTTATTTACAAGCTTTACCCGATCCCTATTTCGATTTAAGAAACAAAAGACCTGATCTCGATATTTTAGAATTCATTCCAGGGGAATTAGACATTCCTTCCGAATCATACATCCAAACCATTCAGTCAAGAGATAGTTTTGTTTTTTATGATGACCAATTGATGAACTCAGTCATAAAAGATTATTTAAAAAAATCATCTTGGAATCGAGAAGAATGGGAAATTCCGGTTCCCGGCAATCATTGGTTACACTATAAAACCATTGTTTACACAAAAAAATATTAGGAATTTAAATCGGCGAGGATTTTGAGTCCTTTTAAGGTCATCATAGGATCTATTTCGTCAAACACTTGGTTATGCGAAGCGTGAATGGTTGTGACAAGCCCACCTGTTCCAACAACAACGTAATCTCCAGGGTGTTCTTCTTTGATAGCTCGAACGATTTCTTTCAAAAGACCAATCCAACCAAAGAAAAATCCTGCTTGGATGGATTCTACCGTTGATTCGCCTAAAACTCGTTTCGGAGAACCAAAGACGATAGGAGGAAGTTGCGCTGTATTACGAGTTAAGGCATCCATTGAAATTTTAAGGCCTGGCGCAATCACACCGCCGACATATTCCGGTTTTTCACTGATCACACAAAAGGTGGTAGCAGTTCCTAAATCCACAAGAATGGCTTTTTTTCCAGGATATGTTTTGGCGCAATAAGCTGCGTTTACCAATCGATCTGCACCAATTTCAAAAGGTCTTGGATAACTAATTCCAAAGTTGAGATTCATTTGGTAGTGAACACGAAGAGGATTTACGTCAAACCAATCTTCTAACATTCTTTCAACGATCGGATTTAACGATGGAACAACACTCGAGTAGATGGCTTTTTTTACACGATCTGCTTTTACATTTTCTTGTGTTAAAAATCCTTTTAGAAAAAGTCCGAGTTCATCTGATGTTCGGTCTTTTCGAGTTACGGTTCTTTTATGAAAATCAGGAGTGTCTTCTCCCTCACGAAACACACCAAACACAGTGTTGGTGTTTCCCACATCTATAACTAATAATAATGGTGATTCTGACATTTATATAATCCGAAATTTTGGTGAAGTGTCCATGAGTTCAATCTTTTCGCCGGTTTCCGTCATAATGAGAAGGAATCCTAATTCATCAATTCCCAAAACACGACCGCGAACCATTCTGGATTGCCATTCCGTTTCAATGACTTTGTGTTTTAATAAGGAATGATCCTCAATCCAAACTAAATCTCTCAATACTTGTCCTTGGTCGAGTAACGAAATCACTGATTGGTTTAGATCAAGAATTAGCTGATTTGCAAATCGTTCTAGAACTCCTTCCTCGAGTGGTTTCTCACATAAAAAAGTTGCTTTGTCTTTTAAGGTTTCAGGAACATTAGTTCCAAAAAAATTAAGACCAATCCCCACAACCACATCAAAAACACCGTTGATAAACTCGGACTGAACCAAAATCCCTCCGACTTTTTTATCACCGCGATAGATATCATTGGGCCACTTCACTGTGGTATCGGTTTCTCGTTCTGGGAAAAAATGAAAGATTGTTTTTAATACAGCAGAAGAAACAAAAATAGATAACAGGGGCAGGGAAATTTCCGCAGCAGAAATCCTTATTTTACCTGAAAAAATTAAAGGATCTTCGCCTAACGATTGCCAAACATTTTGCCCACGACCTTTTCCTGCCGTTTGTTCATCAGCAATTACCCAGGAACCAAAGGGAATGGACAGATCACGAATCCATTCGTTTGTGGAAGTGACAGTGACAAGCCTGTGACCCAATTCCGTTTTTAACAATCTATATTCCATGGGTCTATTTCTCATTCGATTCCGATTGACGAAAGTAAAAAATCACTTAGTTTTAAGATATGAAACTTTCTGGAAATACAATATTAATCACTGGATGTGGTATGGGAATCGGTGCTTTGACGGCGGAACGATTGGCAAAAGAAGGGAATGATATCATTGGTGTTGATATTAAATTACCGTTATTAAAAGAAATCCAAAACAAAGTCGAATCTCTCGGAAGGAAATTTTACGGATTTGCTTGTGATCTTTCTAAAGAATCTGATATCGAATCTCTAATCAAACAAATCCAAAAAAAACGTTTAGAATATCAAATTTTAATCAACAACGCAGGGATTGCACCAAGTGGTCTTTACGAAGGAAAGGATTTTTCTGTTTGGAGTAAGGCCATCCAAATCAATGTGAATGCGCCGATGAAATTGGTTTATCTTTCCCTACCCATCTTAAAAAATCAGAAAGAAGCCGCAATTATCAATTTAGCAAGTATCGCAGGTAAATTTGGTACAGAAGGAACGGTAACCTATTCCGCAACCAAACATGCAATGGTTGGATTTTCCCAAGCTCTGAAAATGGAACTTTATGAAACACAAATCGGTGTTAGTTGGATTTGTCCGACAATGGTAAATACAAGGATGATTGATGGTGTCAAACCTTCTCTTTTCACCCCTGTCATTGAACCCCCTAAGGTAGCAGACGCCATTGTTTATGCCATCAAAAAGAATCCTGGAGAAGTTATGGTTCCTTCTTATTTACGAGCTTCGATTGTCATCCTTCCAGCCTTGTTTCCAAAATTTTCCCTGTGGTTGGCGGTGAAAACAAAAGCATCAAAAGGTTGGCTTCTGGCAAACAAGGGACTTGAGAAAAATATTCCTGTTTAGAGGATAGGTTTTATGCATATCTCTCAGATTCTCGGTAAAAAACAAACAACCATCAGCTTCGAGTTTTTCCCTCCAAAAAATGAGGAAGCCTCGGCGGATTTGTTCCAAAACATCCAAGAATTGTCCCAAATGAACCCGGCTTATGTAAGTGTAACTTATGGGGCTGGTGGATCAACAAGAGACCTCACCCATGACTTAGTTGTAAAACTCCAAAAAGAGACTGGTTTAACGATTGTTAGTCATCTTACCTGCGTCGGTTCTACCAAAGATGAAATTAAAGAAATCCTCAAACGATACGAAAAAAGTGGAATCCACAATATCATGGCTCTACGCGGAGATCCACCGAAAGGACAAACAGAATTCAAACAAACCGAAAACGGTTTTGCTTACGCTGGTGAATTGGTATCGTTTATCAAAAAAGAATATCCTGAAATGGGAATTGGAATCGCTGGATTTCCGGAAGGACATCCTTCTACTCCCAATCGTTTAAAAGAAATTGAATACCTAAAATGGAAAGTAGACCAAGGTGCCGATTACATTTGCACTCAAATGTTTTTTAACAATAACTACTTTTATGATTTTGTAGAGCGATGTGAAATTGCAGGAATCAAAGTTCCCATCATTGCCGGAATTATGCCTGTCACTTCCCGAAAAGGAATGGCAAGAATGGCGGAGTTGTCTTTAGGAACCAATTTCCCAGCAAAATTATTAAAATCTCTTTCCCGCGCAGAAGATGATTCTTATGCAGAAAATGTGGGAATCCATTGGGCAACAGAACAAGTCAGGGATTTGTTAGATCATAAAGTTGCGGGCATTCACATGTATACACTTAACAAATCTAAGGCGACTAGGAAAATTTACGAATCACTCGGGGTTCGAAATTTCGATACCATTGGTTGAAGCAGAAGTCGGTGTGATTCCAGTCCACTGACTGTCTTTCCAAATTCCTTCGAGTACCAAACTACCTTTTGCATTCACTATCTTTGCTTGACCCTGCAATTGGTTGTTTTCCCAATTCCCTTCCAAAACAAGTCCATCTGCGAAAGTGTATTTTCCAGGACCATTTCTTTTCCCTTTGGAATACAATCCGGTAAATTTATCCCCGTTAGCATAGCGATAAGTTCCAGACCCCTCTTTATATCCAAACTGGTATTCACCTTCGAAAATATCACCATTAGAATATTGATAAATTCCTGATCCGTGTTTCGTATCCTCTAAAAAATCTCCATCGAAATGATCACCATTTTTGTAGGTTACCTGAAATTTTCCAGTTCTGCAATTTTCTCCTTCGCAGATTTTTTGGTTCGACTTGCAGAAGCAAAAAATGTATAAAAATAAAAATATAAAGTATTTGGATCGCATGTATGGTCGGGGATTAGATAGTTTTTTCCGTCAGTTAATAGGTGCAATTTCATATATAATCTAGTTCGAATTTAAGGCAATCTATATGTCACAAAAAAAAGCGCTAATCGTAGACGATAGCACGGTCACTCGTTTGATGATCCGAAAAATAATTTTAGAAAAATTCCCTAATTGGGAAATCCTAGAAGCTGATTCTGCTGATGCGGCTAAATCTATTTTGACTGACCACCAAGATATCGATTTTTTCACTTTAGACCAGAATATGCCAGGAAATCTGTCTGGATTGGATTTGGCAGAAGAACTTAAAAAGAATTACAAAGACACAAAGATAGTTTTGATTACTGCTAACATTCAAGATGCAATCAAAAATAGAGCAAAATCATTAGGAATTGATTTTGTAGAAAAACCTGTATCTCCAGAAAAAATTCTCCCACATTTGGACTAATATGAATTCCTTATCACCACTAGAAAAAGACTCGTTATGCGAACTATTCAATATCAGTTTGGGTGGTGCCGCAAAATTAATGGGGGAAATGATTTCCGATGAAATTTTACTCACAGTCCCAAGCCTACAACTCATTACCGCGGAAGAAGCAAAAAACATAGCCCATCTTGCAAATCATGACGTTTGCACCATCGAACAAAAGTTTATCGGCGAAATTGGAGATGGTTCTGCGTTTCTTTTGTTTCATAAAAGTGCAAGTTTGGAAATAGTCAAAATGATGATGAAAGACTATATTGCATTAAACGAAGTTTCTCAGTTCGAAAAAGATGCACTGAGTGAAATTGGAAACATCATACTAAATGCGGTTTTATCCAATTTAGCCAAACTTTCTAATTATAAAATAGAAACACATGTTCCAGAATTTTTCGCTGGTAAATATGAGGATCTAATCATCCAAAGAAGTCCTCAAAAAGACAACTCAATCCTTTTAGTTTTTATCGATTATAAACTGAAAGGTAAAGATATCAAAGGGTATATCTTTTTTATTCTGAATTTCGATAGTATTAAAAATCTCTCAAGAGTGCTGATTGAAAAGTTGAAACAGTGAATTCTTTAAGCGAAAAACATCTACTGGCAATTGTGAAAAAATCTGGAATAGGGATCTTAATTCTAGATCAAAATCTCAATATTGTTTTAGCCAATAGTTGGTTTTTAAAAAGTTCAGGATTCCAAGAATCTGAACTAACACATTCTTCTTTTTTAGATAAATTCCCCGAATTAAAAGATACCAGAACATTCCAATCCATTGAACTTTGTTTACAATATTCTCAATATTCTATATTAACCCATACTCTAAATCCATTTCCGTTTCCACTTTATGATAACGAAAAAAAAAGAGAACTAAACGAAAGAATTTATCAATACCTACATATCATTCCAATTACTATCGAAAACGAAACAGATCATTTTTGTATGATTCAAATTTCCGATGTCTCACAACAAGTGGTTCGAGAAAAACTTTTGCGAGAACAAATGACTTTAGCAAATCAAAGAGAAGGTGAAGCACAAAAAGCATCACAGGCAAAAACTGATTTTTTGGCATCCATGAGTCATGAAATCAGAACTCCTTTAAACGCAATTCTCGGAATGACTGACACACTAAATGAAACGAAGTTAACAGAAGAACAACAAGAATACTTAACTGTACTTCGCAACTCCGGAAAAGCCCTATTCAACATCATAAACGATATTTTGGATTTATCGAGAATCGAATCTGGAAAATTTGAGATGGAACATATCCATTTCTCGATTCGAAACCTAATGACGGAAACCATTTCTTTGTTTTTTATGAAAGCAAAAGTAAAAGGAATCGAAGTTGAATTTCATGTGGAAGACGATATCGCGGAAAGTATAGCTGGAGATTCTACACGATTACAACAGGTTCTCATCAATTTATTAGGTAATGCAATGAAGTTTACGGAAAAAGGAAAAATAACCGTAACTGCTTCGTTATGCGAAAATAAGAAAAATTTAAAAATTTCAGTAAAAGATACCGGAATTGGAATACCGAAAGAAAAACTAACATCAATCTTTGAAAGTTTTACACAAGTAGATAGTTCTACCACTAGAAAGTATGGTGGAACCGGTCTTGGACTCACAATTACAAAAAAATTAATCCAACTCATGGGTGGAGATATTTCTGTAGTCAGTGAAGTTGGTTTAGGATCTAATTTTATCTTTGAAATTCCCTATGAAGGTTTTATCAAACGCATTTCGGGAATCAACCAACACTGGTTGAATTTAGAACTCCCTGAACCAGAAAATTTCCCAACCTGCAGAGTTCTATTAGCAGAAGATTCAGAAGAAAATATTTTTATCATTAAAACATTTTTTCGAAAATACCCAATCGAAATTGTTACTGCTTATAATGGAAAACAAGCTTTAGAAAATTACAAAACACAAAAATTCGACATCATTTTAATGGATATGCAAATGCCTGAAATGGATGGGTTAGAAGCGACAAGGGAAATACGAAAAATGGAAGTGGCCAATCAAACTAGTGCCACAAACTCTATTCCTATCATTGCAATTTCAGCAAACGTACAAAAAGAAGATATCAGCAAAAGTTTTTTAGCAGGAATTACATCTTATCTTTCTAAACCAGTGAGGAAACAGGAAATCTTAAAATTGATATATTTTTTTCTAGCGATGTAATCAACTACACTTGTTATGCGAATTTTACTTTAAACTTTTTTCAACGGCTGTATCTGGATAAGCTTCCAATACATTCGATTCCGTAAGAACTTCATTTGCTTTTTCCACAGATAAAAACCCTGGTTCTGTTTGAAAACTCACTAATCTTGGAGAAAATTTATTCTGAATTTGAATTCCATACTTTTTAGAAATTCGTTCCAATGAATCTTGAGATTGATCACTAGAAAAAGTCACAATGATGATCCCTGGTAAAACTATACTCGGACCTGAACCAAACGAAGTAGAGTACACCTCTGTTACGTTAGCAGTCAGTGAGGATTTCGTCGATTTTGGAAACAGTTCCTTTCCTGCGGGCCGTACGTTCCATCCTGTTTTGATTCCTTGTTTTCCCTGATTTTTTTGTTGGTTCGCCAAGGATTGTTGTGGGTTAACGAATTCTGCCATTACATTTGGATTTCTGTAGAAAGTTTTTTTTACTCCACCCTCTACAAAAGTAATAGAACTTGGTGGTTCTTTTGGTTCTGCACTCACAGAAACAGATAGGCAACAAACTAACGTTAACAAGTAGATACGATTGAAAGAATTTCCTTTTTTATGTCTGTTCATTGTTTACCTACCGTAAAATCTTAATTGAACTGAGTTAATAGATCCAGTATCTGTGGCACTTGCGTCATAAACTCTGATGATCCAAGTTCCATTCGGATTTTCTCCTAAATTACGTGCCATTCCAAAACGATAGGTTGAAGATCCTGTCATAGCAGCAATTGAGGTGTTACCAGATGTACAAAAGGAATTACTATAAGGATTAGCACATCCATGTGGTTCTGCTAAGAAACTAATGGTTCCATTAGGGGAAATAACAAGTATATATAATTCTGGAAAATAAGTATGATTCGAAGTAAATTCAAGATCAACATATTCAATATAAGAAATTGGTGAAGTCACAGAATAATTCACTGTGGCACCAGTCATTAGATCATTGTCTGGAATTGGTACATTTGGTGTAAGTGCATTTCTTGTATCTATAATTTGACTAGCGGTAATGAGAGGCCAATTATTGGACATTGAGAGTAAACTTGTCGCATCGACTGCACCAAAACCGTATTTATGATTGATATTTAAACCAGCCCCATTTACTGACCAATCAGCATCTGCTGGATCGTTTTTTCTTGCAGAATAAGCAACTAACTCTCGTACGTCGCGCCAAGATAAATTTGGATATTGACTTAACAATAATCCAATGACTCCTGCTGCTAACGGAGTAGATGATGATGTTCCATTAAACCTTTTTGTGTAGCTAGATTGTGAATAATCGCCAGCAATATTTCCTGTATTCAGTCCAAAGGATCCAGAAGCATCCGTAGTAGAAATAGCAGTCGTATAAGATGTTGTATTGTTACCTTGGGTATGAGCAACTACCCATACATTGGCACCAGATTCTGAATAATTTGCTTTTTTACCATCTTCACCAATTCCACCAATTGCCATCACTCCGTAATAGTTCGCCTGACCGTCGTAATTTGCATTGTCTACGAGAACTGGTGCAGAAATTGTCCCCCCGTTCGCGCCATTTCCGGCAGCCCAAACATACACGGATCCTTTTCCAGCTTTCCCTGTTTGCAGACCTTCTTTCACACCTTGTTGCCAAAGGGAACTGGAAGGCCAAAGCCAACCATATCCATCTGGAGATCCCCAACTATTATTGGAAATAGAAACTCGAGCCGATTCGTTGACCATAGCTCTATATTCATCAGAAGTATAAATTGTAGACTTTTCTAAAATATTAACACCAACTAACTTTGAACAGGGGGCAGCTCCACGAACACCAACTCCATTGTTCGCTCTAGCAGCAATCACTCCTCCAACAGCAGTTCCGTGGAAACTAGTCGAATAAGTATGAGTTGGATATATAGTATTGTTTAAAAGATTTAATCCACGAGCAGTGACAGAAATATTTGAGGAGAGATCCTCATGCCGAATGTCAAGGCCATCGTCCACAACACTGACAATAACTTGATTTCCAGATGCTCCTTGGTTCCAAACAGGAAAAACGTTGGCATCCTCACCAATCGTTCCCCCAAATTGACCCAAGTTTCGTAAATGCCACTGGTCGTTATAAAGAACGTCTCCGTTTGTATTCGGAGAAAAAGAGCAGTATTCCTCTTTCGCATTGGCTAGGGCAGAAAACAATAAAATGTAAAATAGATTGTCGCTTAGCGGATCGTTATCATCGACTGGTTTACAATTTCCAAATAAAAAACTTACGAAAAGGAGAATGGAAACTGTAGTTTTCAATTGATTCATTTGAAGAAAATTCCTGACCTATTTTTTATAACATTCGAACGGCCTGAATCAATCGAATTCCTACAAAATTTAGAAACTTTTTATGCTTTTGCTTCTGCCAATCTTTTTGATCTATCTTCTTGTACTAAAGCATCAATCAATTCGTCCAAATCACCTTCCATAATGGCAGGTAAATTATGACTCGTAAAACCAATTCGGTGGTCTGTACAACGTCCTTGAGGAAAGTTATAAGTTCGAATTCGTTCTGATCTATCCCCAGACCCTACTTGTGCTTTTTTCAAAGCATCTGCGCTTTGTTTTGCGGCATCTGCCATTTGATCAACAATTCTTGCTCGTAAAACTCGCATTGCTTTGTCACGGTTTTTGATTTGAGAACGTTCTTCCTGTGAAGCTACAACAATACCGGTAGGAATATGTGTAATCCTAACCGCAGAGTCAGTTGTGTTAACGTGCTGACCACCAGCACCTGACGACCGATAAACGTCAATTCTTAAGTCACTTTCTCTGATTTCTACTTCTTTTTCCTCTGCTTCAGGAAGTATAGCAACAGTTACTGCAGAAGTGTGAATCCTTCCCCCAGATTCTGTTTCAGGAATCCTTTGTACTCGGTGGGTTCCAGATTCAAATTTAAATAAATCGTATGCTTTATCGTCATCTAAAGAAAATACAACTTCTTTGAAACCCCCGATCCCAGTGGGACTTGCATCGATAATTTCTGTTCTGATTCCTTTTTTATCTGCATACTTGTTATACATTCGAAATAGATGTGCACAAAATAATCCAGACTCTTCCCCACCAGTTCCAGCACGAATTTCTACGAGGATACTTTTTCCAGAATTTGGATCTGGTGGTAACAACATGATTTCGAGTTCTTTCGCAAGTTCCTCGAGTTTTTTTTCACCCTCTTCAATTTCTGACTTCAACATGGAATGCATGTCTGGATCATTTTCGGACTCTAAGAGTAATTTTGCGTCTTCACAATCTTTAGTTATTTTTAAATACTCATCTGCTTTTGTATATACTGGCGTTAGGCGAGATCTTTCTTTCGATAGATTCTTCAAAGTATCGGATGCGGTGGCTTTGGCGAGCTCATCCTCGATACGCAGGTATTTTTCTTGAATTTTTTTCAATCTATCTATCATGTCTATGGAAAGGATATAGAATGCCTGTTTTTGATAAACCAAAATCTAACGAGGATTTCAGAAACCCGTGAACGAAACACCATCTCAGGTCAAATCCGAAGGTTTTTTAGACGGCCTTATCGAATTATTTGCCGGCTTAGAGGATTACAGAAGTCCCTACGCACCCACAATCCAACCTCCAGACAATCTAATCCAAGATTTGGTTCAAAACGCATCGTTTAAATCAGGACTCATCAGCGCCACTTTTTCCCTCCCTCCTGGCCCTCTGGGAATTCTTAGTATCCTTCCCGAATTACTTTTGGTGTATCGTATCCAAGGGCATTTAATTTTAGACATTGCTGCTCTGTACGGAAAGGAAGTGCAAGTCACAAAGGAATTGTTACTTTACTGTCTGTTTAAACATGGCGGATCTCAAGTGTTCCGGAAAATTATTGAAGAATCTTCTTTAAAAATTTTGATTCGCCCAACGACTGTTAGAGTATTTCAAACGATGTTGGAAAAATTAGGATTATTGATTTCCAAGTCTATCATTCGTAAACAATTTGCGCGTTGGATCCCGATCGGTGGGGCCGTAGTGACTGGAACCTTCGCCTATTATGATACAAAACGTGTTGGCAAAACCGCGATGGAACTTTTTTCTAAAGAAATCCATGCAGAAGAAATTCGAGAGTTTTTGGAGTCTCAGTGAAATTATTTTCTTTTTTTATATCAGTTTTAGTTTTATTACTTTTCTCTTGCCAATCAAAACATGAATCGTTAGTCTCAGAGATAGAAGATTTAATCTCAAAAGAAAAATACGAAAAAGCACTTGCTCTTTTACAAGATAGACTGTCATCCAATCGTCCCACTTCAGAAATACTTTCCAAAAATAAACCAAACCAACCTCGTTTATTTGCACTTTCAGAAGACAGAACCAAAATCATTTGGACAGAAAACAAAACACTATTTTTCAAAGATTTAGTAAACGACAGTCGAAATTCTATTGAACTAAAATTAAGACCTGATTCGATTCAAATTTCAGCTAACGGAAATTTTGTGGCGGTTCAATACCCACTCAAACAATACGGTGGTTGTGCTTTGTTTGGTTATTCAACCACAGACTCATCGCTGGAACATGAATCCATTGTACATATCCCTTGTAAAACAGGAATGGCAATTACCAATTCAGGTGATTTGTTATTATATTTTTTTGAAAACCAACTCTTCGTTGAAAAAACAGGAAATAATTCCAAACCAGAAAAGTACATAGTTGGAGATCTTTTTCCGACTCCCTATCCAAAATTAAAAACACATTATCATATAACATCGATTGGAAATGAATTTTTGGTCTGGTCTGGAATTGGAGGATCATACAATTTATTCTTTTTAAACTTAGAATCCAAACGAGTGGCACTTCTTTCCAAAGACATAGTATTACCAAGATTTTATTACAACAACGGTATTTCAGGATATGTTGTTGGGGGAAAAATTGGTGATCTTTATCTAAAAGAAGTCGTTTACCATCAGGGTAAAAATCCTTCCATCAATCGAGGGATTCCCATTGTAACCCGTGAAGCTTTTTCCTGGCGGATGAGTGGGAAAGACGAATTTATTGCCACCAACCAGAATGATCCCAACCAACCTATGAAATGGAAGGTCTCAGGGAAAAAGGAACATTTTCCATTTTTTATCGAAAGGTTGTGGGGAGTCGCAGGTGACAGAATCGTTTACGAAAGTAAACGAGGGGAACTTGTGTTAGATGATCTTAATTTTTCAGCAGATGACTGGATGATTTACGATTATTTCAAAAAAGTTAGAAAAATGAATGATGGTTAAGCAGCCTGTTCCTTTTCTTTTTTCGCGGAAAAGATATCACAAGTTTTGTAAGTGTCAGTAATACAATGGGAAGTGAGCCTTTCCAGATCTTCCGTTTGTAAACGATCTTTGGAACTAGGACAAATGGAGAGTCCTTTAGAATACAAAGGGCATTTTACATAGAACTCATTTTTTGGAAGGGACTTCTGTGGCATAACTCTGAAAATTTTTGAGGAAAGGAACGCCCTGTCAAATCGATTTTAGGCCTGACCACAAAATTAAAAATTCGAAAAACCAGAACAATCCCGAGAAAACTAAAAGTACAAATTTAAGATTGTAGGGCTTTCTACCGATCCCACCTGATCCTCATTGGAAAAGTCTCTTAAGTTAAATGTTTTTCCGTTCCAACTTTTCCCAAATAAATGCCCAGACATAAACACTTGGACAAGGTCTTGGGCTTTTGTTGATTTTATATATTTTGGCAAACCTTCCCCTTTCCAAACATTAGAATCTTCTAAATCAAGGTTTTGCCATTTCATATTTGGATAGGATGCAGAAGGGGAAATCAAACCATCAATCGGTTTTCCGGCAAGGCGGTTATAAAGATTAGAATCAAAAACTTCCTGCCCAATGAAAATAGCAACTTTCCATCCAGGAACCACCCAAACACGATCCTGAGTTGGTTCCCCAGGCGTAAGAATGGAAACTTCTTCTTCTGTTAGAACTGATTTTTTAACGAGTGGATCCATTAACTTTCCATCAGCTGAAAAAGGAATGGCTACATTGTACAATGGACCTTTCAGATCAAGAACCAAGTTACCTTTCACAATTTTTGGATTCGGTAAAATAATGGTACCACCCAAAATAGGGACATTGTATTGTTTTGCTAATTCAGAAAAAGTTCTAACATAAACTTCTGCCATTTTTTCCGATTTCAAATAAATCAAATCTGAAACTGAAAAATTCTCACCTTTGGTTTTTAGTGCTTTTTCCAAAGATTCTGCATTCAAAAATCTAGATTTTTCATCTAAAAATACTAATCCAGTTCCTGTATGTTCAGGGAATATAACAATTGTTTTTCGGTCAAATATCCCAGATGATTTTCCTTTATTTAGAGTTTCTTCAATTTTTTCTTTCCACCATTCTTCTTTTACAAAGTCTTCCGGTTGTAAAACCAATTGAATCCCAACTAAATTACCATATTTACGATCTGTTCCGTTTGTTTGGATGAAAACTTCGTTCCAAGGTTTATTGGGTTTTTGAATTTCTTCATCAACCTCTGGTTTACTAAAATTGAAATCTAAATTTATATTAAAATCGAAACTGATATCCGGTTTTGGTATATCAAACTTTGGTAAGGTGGTTTGGTCGTCTTTGAGAATAGAAGCAGAAAAAAAACCAAATCCAAACAAAACAATAAAAAGAAGAATTTTATAAGGTGGAACATATAAATTATGCATATTTCTTTAAATAGAGTTGGACTGCATCCAACATGTACTCCGAAAAAAGTTTTGATGGATCAAAGGTTCTTATATTTACCCAGTCCATAAAGTCATGTTCATCTGATAATTGAATTTCACCACTCACTAAATTTGCGGTATATGCGATGATTACGCAGGGGATATTTCCTTCATTTACCAGATGTTTATGAATAAAAATTGGTTCAGGATTAACGGTAACTTTAACTTCTTCGCCTAATTCTTCTGTTACTTCACGAAAGATACTTTCTGACCAATCAGAAAAGAATTCGTCTTCATTCATTCTGCCACCGGGTAAATCACCATGGCCAGACTTTCTATCTCGCATAACCAATAAGTTTTCGCCATTACGAAGAAACAATTTCTGGGTGATTTGAAAAAAACCGTGTTTGCTCACAAAAAATTTCCCCAAACATTGATTTGGTGATCAACTGCATATAAATCTGGGTTTGGGAGGTTTTTAGATTTATAATAATTGACCATTCCCAAAGAGACACTTGCAAGTTGTGAAATGATTGGATCCATTGATTCTGTAGGAACACCAAAAAACAAAAAGTTTACCGGACTCCCATCACTGACCAGAAACACTTCCTTTTGAATGTTTTTTTCAGGTAATTGAAAAAGGATCTTAGAACCTAAATCCATCTGGGTTTGCGGGTCTAAAATCCGATGAAAGGAAACTTTTAAATTTTCTCCACCTAACTTTGGATTCGCTGAAAGATTGAGTTCATTTGTCCATTTGATAAAATCTGCAAACTCAACTGTTTTTGTAGAACCAGAAGCAATAAACAATTGTTTGTGTTTACTATTCAGAATCCAAGATTCCCATGTTTTTGGCGAAATGATAGATTCTCCAGTCACACCAATGATTAAATCTATTTCGGCAAATTCAAGTTCAGATACGCGATTGAAATCAGATTTGACAAACTTCCCTTCGGATTTTAATTCGAACTTTCGATCTACTTCTAAAATATCTAAATTGTTTTCGTGAAGGAATCCACCGATTAGGTATTTTTTTAAAAACCCACCGATGTTCCCTTTGGATCCAAGTAGAAGAAGTTTTCTCTTAGACAATACCTTTCCAATTCCATGCAGGGTATTGTCTAAGGCATTCAAAATAGAACGAGCTACTTCCTTAGATTCTTCCTTAGTTTTTTCATTCGAAATGGCAATGGAAAAAGCCGGTAAAAATAATGTTTTTTTCTCTTCTTTCACTTTGACCAAACGATCGTATCCATTTCGTGTATGTTCAACAGTTCCGATCACATACGATTTTAGAATTTCACCGAATGGTTTGTCTCTTAACGAACTATCTTTAGATTCTACCCAAAACTCATCCAAAACAGCACCAAACGAAATACCATCTAATGCACGTTCGTTTAATATTGGTGCTACATAACCACCATCTTCAATTAAAAGTAATTTTTCATTTTTGGATATGATAGACAATAGTTTGTTTAAAAACAAAAATATTGCCAACCTTCTCATGGCATCAAAAAATCCTAATTTAGCATCTTCGAGTTTGTGGCGAAACGTAGAATGGTTTTCAAAGTCACTGTACAAAGGAGATACGCCATAATAAGGAGTATTGTTTTGCGTGAGTTTGAATTCAAGACCTGCCATAAAAAACGTTTCCGTTGGGATGTCTAATAAAATGTCTAAATAAACAGGCGGAATATTACCACCATACTTAACAAAGGCGACGTCCAACGAACTAACTTTTAATCTTCTGAATGTTTCAATCAACGAAATGATTTCCGAAGTAATATGATGGATCAAAAAAATATGAACACCATCAAAATTAAAAGTATGTCCCTTTCCATTGGCAATCTCTTCCAAAAGGGGCATCCGTTTTAAATAAAAATTAGAATCAAGTAAGGTTCTTTTTTGGTTGATACTAAAATTGAGAACACGATCCAAACGGGAAAGATCCACATAAACAGAAACCTTTCCGATCACGGCACGGATGGTATTTCCTTCTTTGATTTTTTTTGAAGCTGAGGAATCTTCCAACAAAAGAAAAAGTTTTTTAAGAATGGATAATGGAACACTAGGATCCGAACTCAAAATTAAATTTCGGTATTGTTCTTCCCAATAAAAACTAATATTCGTTAGCTTTCCTAATGGAGTTTTTTCAATTTGCGAAAATACCTTACTAAAATGACTATTTTCCTCTTCGTAAAAAGTTTCCCCTTTTTGGGCCGCATTGATAATTCCAGTGCTAAGTGACTCACTGATTTTCGAGGCACCGGCGATATAAGTTCTTGTATGCGCATCACTAATGATTTCATGTTTGATATTATTTAAATTC
The DNA here is from genome assembly GCF_004770265.1 of Leptospira congkakensis. NCBI lineage: Bacteria > Pseudomonadati > Spirochaetota > Leptospiria > Leptospirales > Leptospiraceae > Leptospira > Leptospira congkakensis. The sequence goes on along the minus strand of NZ_RQGQ01000017.1, from coordinate 668,074 downwards.
AAACATCCATCTTCTCTAGTATCAATTGTTATGCGAAGAAAAAAATCACCGATCCTATATTGGCTAGCGACTCTTTCCATGAGTATGTAATAACCAGAATCATGAACAAATTCAGTTTCAAAGGGAAATAATAATGCTACCGAGGAATTTCGATTAGGATCTTCTCCGTAAAACTCTGGGTGAATTTTTTTAGCAACTGATTGTTGTTGGAAAGAACCAAATACAAAACGTAAGTTTTCTTCAAATTGTTCGCGAAACAAAACCCAATCTTTTAGAATCCCTGCCCTTGCAAACACTTGCACATGTTGGATGTGCATATCCACCAACTCATGGTTGATGTTAGGATTGATTTTGTATGTGAAAGACAAATCACCAGGAAGGGAATGTAACTGGTTTCCAATCTCTTCCCCAATGGTGCGAGATAAAATGGAAAGCCCAAAAAAGATCCTAAGATGTGTGAGGTCAATCTCCCAAAGTCCAGCTTCTACGGGAACGAGGACGGGACCAAGGGAGGTGTGGATTTGTTTCTCTTCTGTCATAAACTTATGTAAAGTCGACTACTACCTTAACGCTTGATGGATCTTTTGCTGTTGTATATGCCAATTCCAACTGGTCAGAAGGAAATCGATGAGAAATCAAATTGGTTTCTAATGCCTTTGTGATATCGGGATTGTCACGAAGTAAAGAGATTGCCATATGAAAATCTCCACAACGAGAACTATGAATTTCTTTTCCGTCGATAAAAAACTTTGCCACAAGGTTTGCCTCTTCTGACCATAAGTTTCCAGTACTAGAATCCACAAGAATAGCTCCTCTAGGACGAACCAAAGAATTTTCATGGTTTGGGTTCGGACGAATTGCCAAACTCAATTCTTCTGGGTTGGAAACAACCACTAGATCAAATCGAGGCAAATGATTGGAAAATTTTTCTGAATTTAAAATGTTCTCTGCTTCAGAAACACTCCCTTCAAAAACTGTGAATTGTTTTTTTAGATTTTCTTTAACGGACTCTGAAACACCACCAAACACAAATACATTCTGGTTGGTTCGGTTTTCCTTTTTCCAATGAAACAAAACATTTGATTCTGTGTAAGGAAGGATGGAAAGTTCATCCACTACAAGTTCTGTCAAATGGGCGATCCCGGCCATTACTTGGCCATTCGTGGTTTTTAAATGGACTTCCCTTTTGGCAATTTGTAAAGCAGATTCAAATCCTGAAGTCGTAGAAGTAGTATCGTAAACAATATCAAATTGACTCTTCAACTGACTAATGTCCGTTTTGCGAAGATCAACAACTTCATCAGCTCCCATAGACTTAGATAAGGCCACCAAATGATCATGTCTTGTGATGGCCGTTATGCGAAAATCAGAATTATTGGTTTTTCGGTAGGATGCAAGTGCTGCTAAAATCAAACTACCTAAACGACGGGGGCCAAGAACCGCCACATGGTCTCCTGGTTTTGGAGGAGAAGCAAGGATGGCCTGTAAGGCGGCGGCAAAAGGTTCCATCAGAACCGCTGCTTTGGGAGAAACTCCCTCGAGTGAAATTGCCGCATGGACTGGGGCGAGAATATAAGGTCCGAACCCACCAGGAAGTCTGTCAATTCCAAGCACTCGTCTTTCTGGGGAATGCGTAGGAATTCCTTCTTTGCAAAATTGGTCTGAGTTTTGGTCTCCGCGAGCTTCGTAGGTATCGTTGATTTCGACTACAAATTGTTTGCCTTGGTTTTCACCGAGACCTTCCGCTAGGACTTCATGCCCAATGATTTGAGGCAAAGGAAAAGGTAAAAAACGTCGGTCTATATCAGTGGAACAAACACCACAAGAAATGGTTTTGAGAGGGATGTAACCTGGGCCTAAATGTAGGTAAGGTGTACCATTCCTTTTGATCTCCCATCCTTCAGTTTCATTCCCAAAATACTCGTATTCTGCTGATTCAAACGAGTCATCGGATGTGTAATCCTTCGCTCGAAATTTTAAGTTCATTACCTATTGTTGATAAAAAAAAGAAGAATGATAGTCAATGTAAAAAAGGTAAAGTTTAGAAGAAAGCCCTGTCTGATTTCTCGCCTTTCTTTGTCACCGAGTAAGTAACTCGTTACGAAGACCGAGAAAAAACCACCGAGATGAGCCCAGTGCGCCACCTGATCCCTAGCAAACAAATTGGTCACATCAGAATATACCATCATCCAACCGAAAAGAAATACGGGAAAAGGAATGGATTTTGTTTTTGATATTGGAAAACGAAAAGGAGAAAGTAATGTTGCTGCTGATGCCAAACCAGAAATGGCCCCACTGGCTCCTACAATCGGAGTTCGATCACCTAAAATCAAACCCCGAACGATAGCATCACCTAACACGGACAATATTCCTGCCATAAAATAAAACAATAACCATTTCTCTTTACCAACTCGATTTTCCACAACTCTACCGAGGAGTAATAGAAAAAATAGATTAGAAAGTAAATGGGCGCCTGATCCGTGAAAGAAAGTAGAAAGTATCCAGTTGATGGGTTCGAATTCACCGGGTGTTGCTATAAAATAAACACCAATCAAATCTGGAAAAAAAATAGAAACAACAGGGTACAAAACAAAAAGAAATAATGAAAATCCGGCGGTGAGGGGAAATTCCCAAATGAATGATCGCATAACTATTTAAAACTAGGAGGTGTGGCTTCTTCTGGGTTTCTTACATAAGACGGATCGAATCCGGGAATCCCTGTCGCCAATTCATGTAAATCTGGTTGTTTCCAAATAAGTTCGTAATAGTCCAAGGATCCATAGGAATCAAAATGACTATCATAAAGCAAACGTAAATACTTTTCACGATCATTAAAAATGATACGATTTACTTCATGCACCATATCTGTAAAAGTTCGAGTTTCTTTATCAAATTCATCAACGGAATCATGTAACAACCCGAGAAGGACAATATACTTTTCGGATTGTTTGAGTGATTTTAAAGAATAGGCCAACTCTTGGAGTTTCATTAGATATAAATAAGGTCTGATATTTTTACCCACGAGTAATTTCTGTTTGGCAACAGCAATTTCGCGATACCCCAAACGAAGATAGAGTTTGGTTTCTGTTTTTTCTTTTCCGTTGGCAAGTCGAGCAAGCCGACCCAATTCAATTTCCAATTCTTCAATTTCATCTTCTAAAACATAAATATAAAGTTGAATGAGAAGCCCTTGTGTCCTTCTGAGTTCTGAATAGGATCTTCCCAAGTCCATTTGCAAATGGAGAATTTCTGATTCGATATGGTGTTGAACACAACGTTTGAAGTATTTTTTTTGGTCTTCCGTTCCTCTGTTGCTGATTGTGGAATTCAAAATGCGTAGAAACTCGTAGTTATCCTTAAGTCCATAGCTAACACGAATTAACTGAGTCGCTTTGGAACTGGACTGGTCCGGTGTCATCTCTCCGATTGCAGTGAGAAAGAGTAATAGTATTACCGAAAAACGTTTCATCTATGAAAATAGTTTCGGTCGTACACAGAAAACATTAGCATGATAAAAAAGAAAAGACACATACGTCTCATATTCTAGAATTATGTCGAGAGGAACCTGTGCAAAAGTTAGGATCACTACCAACTTCCCCCTTGGAAGCCATTGACCTCCTTAAATCCGAAATGAACCAACCGGTCTGGGAATCACGTCTTTTAGATTTGATGAAACTTGCTGCCGATGGTGATAAAAATACATGGACTTTGATCTATCAAATCATCCGAGAAGCCGACTCTGGTCGACTGAGTTGGGGGTATCATAAATCTTTACTTTCTGGAATGGTTTACCTTCTATCCTATGTAGGTGATTCAAAAAGTTATCGCGTTTTACTGAATTATGTCAAATCTCTCGACCGAGCCATTCCTATCGGTGCCATGGAACTCATTTCCGATTTACTTCCTACATTTGAAGAATTGGACATCCGCGAATTGTTTATCATCGCTTCGAACACAGATGAACTTAAGTCTGCCTTTGGAGTTTTAGCTCTATGCAAACTCAATATGGAAAATAGACTTTCCGATGATGAAAAAGAAAAACTAAAAGAGTTTTTATCTACTTATAAAAATTATAAATACTACCTCACTGATACAATCGAAATCACGTTAGAACAATTAAATGAAACGGATGCGAGCGACATGTTATCAGAGTTAGATGGAATCTTTCAATGAAAGCAGCAGTTCTTCCACAAGGGTCAAGATCTCTTGAAATTCAAGAATTAGATCTCCCTCCTCTTCTTCCCAACCAAGTAAAAATCAAAGTCAAAGCCTGTGGTATCTGTGGGTCAGACATCCATTTGGTTCTTCATGGTAAAATGAAAGCTAGTTACAGTCCTTGTGTCCCAGGACATGAAACTTCTGGAGTTGTGGAAGAAATTGGAGAACAAACCACCAAATTCAAAAAAGGCGACCGAGTGGTCGTTAGCGCGGGAACTTCCTGTGGAAAGTGTAAACATTGTTTAGTGGGACGAGAAAACCTTTGTGAAGAGATAGGGGTTCTTGGATTCAATCAACGTGGCGGGTTTGCGGAATACTTACAAATCGAAGAACGTTACCTTCATCAGTTACCAGATGAAATTCCATTTACCGAAGGAGCCATTCTTGCGGATGCAGTCTCCACTCCTTACCACGCCGTCAAATACCAAGGAGAAATCAAACCTGGTGACAGTGTTGCTATCATTGGATGTGGAGGACTTGGAATCCATGGAGTCGCTATTGCAAAAGCATTAGGAGCTGGCCGAATTTTTGCTGTCGATATTGATAGTGGTTCTTTGGAAAATGCTAAGGCATATGGAGCCGATGAACTGATACTTGTTGAAAAAAATATGCAAGTGGGTAAGGTATTAAAGGAAAAATCGGGCGGTATAGATCTGTTATGCGACTTTTCTGGATATATGCCTAACATCGAAAATTCGGTCCGCGCAATGAACCGAGGGGGCCGCATTGTCCTTGTGGGAATTGGCAGAAACAAACTAGAAATTCCTATGCCGTTTTTTCTAATCGAAAGACAAATTCGTATCACAGGTTCTTATGGTTCTGATAGAAGAGCAATCCCCGAACTCATCCAACTCTATCAAGATAAAAAGTTAAGCCTTACCAAGTCCATCAGTGGGATTCATAAACTAGAAGATACTAATGAATTTTTACATGCTTTGGAAGAAAAAAAAGGAAACCCAATTCGATTCATCATCAATCCAGAATTATAAATTTTGGATTGATGGCAGATTTACTGAATTTGGATTTTTGAATCGTTGAAACATTGATTCCTTTGTTGGTTTCATGATTCTGAAGTTTTAATTTATTTTATTTCCACGAGAAGGAAACTCAAATCGTCCATTTGGTATTTCCATCCAACTGAGAATTTAAACAGAGAATCTTGAACTACCTTTGCCAGGTCTTGAAATTTTTGGTATCGATTGTCCCATAACAATGCTTTGAGTCTTTCTTCACCAAAACTATCGCCATCCTCATTCAATAGATCAAAAATTCCATCTGTATAGAGTAAAATTTTATCACCTGGTTCGAGTTTTACCATCTCCTCGGCATAAGGTATATGAGAGAATAATCCTAATGGTTTTCCTTTTACATTCAAATGAATGATATCTGGTTCGGAATTTCGAATCAGAAAAAAACCAGGATGGCCTGCGTTACTGAATGTGGCTGTATAAGATTCTGTATCAATGAATACATAAGAGGCTGTGATAAAAAGATTTTTTGTTTTTCCAACCAAATGCCTATTCATCGAATGAAAAACACGCGAAGGAAACTGCAAATAAGCACTCGCTCCAACGAAGGCCATTTTTGACATAGCAGCGACCATAGCAGAAGAAATTCCATGCCCAGAAACATCTGCCATGAGAATGGCCCAATTTCCCATACTATCTTTTGTATGGTCAAAATAATCACCACCCACCGACTCTAAGTTTTGCGAAAAACCAATGATCCGAATTCGTTCATCCTCATTGTATTTCGGTGATAACAATGATTTTTGGAGTGCGTGAGCCAAAGCCAAATCCTTATCGATTTGGATTAACCTTTGTAGTTCTTTATTTTTATTTCGTAATTCGGCATTCATCCGGCTGATGGATTGTAGAAGTTGCCAATAATGTTTGAAAACATAAAACCCAAACAATACCATCATCATTATAAAACTATAATGGATGAGTCGAACACCATAATCTAAAAATTCAAGATCCACTAAAATATCATGAAGTCCGCCAACAACGATGAAAAGTAATCCTAAAGTAATGGTGCGAAGATTTTTGTTTCCTTTGATTAAAACATAAACAGAAGAAAAAATTGCCACAATCCCTTCAAAAATAATGATCCAATCATAATCATTTTCACTATTAAGAAAAGAGATTCCATTTTCATAATTATTCACTAGGGAGATAAAAAATACAAATAGATGAAGAGCTGCGAGTATCTTAAATAAATTCCGAAAGAATGGAGGAAAAATTCCAATTAAAAATAATAAAAGGGCAAAAGGAAAAAATGCAAAATTAAAAAAGGTAAGTGGTATCACAAAATAAGAAAACTGACTCAATGAAAAACCAACAAAACCATTCAAAACTTCAATCAATGAGGCAGAAAATAACAGAATCGAAAAATTAAGAAAAATAATTTCCCTTTTTCTTAAAAAATAAAATCCAAAAAAAATAACAGAAAGGATAAGGAGTATTGGAGCAAAAAAAGTTTCCGAAAAATTATCTAAAAACAAATCCACTAAAGCTTGCGAATGGTCTTTAAAATATACTTCACGATCCATTCCAATAAAACTTTTGTATCTTGATTGGAACTGGATGATAATGGAACCAGAAGGGTTTTGATGGAGTGGAATGATATAAGGAAAAATATGATCCTGAAGTTTTGATTCAAAAATCAACTCCTCTCCTTGAAAAAGTTTAAATTGTTCCAAGGCAATCCCAATAGAAAGGACAGGGATTTTCAGTTGTCTAACAAACTGATCACTAAATTTAATATAGAGAAATTGATTCTCTTGTGGGTTTAATCCCAACTGATTGGGTTCCAATTTTCGCCAAACATTGTTTGGAATCGAATTTGGGTCTGGTATCTCCTCTAAAGACCAAAAATAATACCTATCCAATAGATAAATGGATTGTTGGAATTTCTCATCCGATTTGGTTTCCGAATGTAAATCCAAACATCCGCAAAAGAAAATCACAAACCCTAAATAAAGAACAAACCGTAAGAGAGTATGAATCGATTTATATGATTTGACTTCTTTCAAAATTTGATTCCTATAGGACTAGCAGGATACGTTCAATGAATCGCAATCGATTCCTATCATTTTTTTACCTACTCACCTTTCTATTATTGTCTCTTACGGCGCTTATGGCCCAAGAGAAAACTCCCCAAGAACTATTCGTGGAAGACAAACTGGAATGTTATTCCATCGCCACGGACATTGACGGACAAGAATACCAGAAATCTTTAAAATGTATTTCTAAAGATTCCATCTGTTACATTATCCAAGGTTTTGCGATGAGTTGTATTCCTCGTACAGGAAGATACCCTCTGGAAATGCCCAATCTGATTCCAAAACCGACTCAACCATAATCGTATAACAGGAGATTTATGAAAATCAAAACAAAAATCAGTGAAATGTTGAAAATTGATCTACCGATCATCGCAGCACCTATGTTCCTCGTATCCTATCCGGAGTTAGTGGTGGCAGTTTCCGAGGCTGGGGGGATTGGTTGTTTCCCGTCTTTGAACTACAGGACGCCAGAACAATTGCGGGAAGGAATCCTTGAAATTCGTTCCAAAACCAAAAAACCCATCGGAGTCAATTTGATCCTACACAAAGAACACAACCCGAACTGGGCAAAACAATTCGAAGTGGTTATGGATTTAAAAGTAGAACTCATCATTACGAGTCTTGGAACTCCACGAACCATTGCGAAAGAAATCAAATCCAATGGATCCACATTGTTTTGTGATGTGACCACACTGAAACATGCGAACATCGTAGCAAAGTCGGGAGCCGATGCTCTCATTGCTGTTTCCCAAGGAGCTGGCGGGCATGCTGGAGCCATTACCCCTTTTGCTCTCATTCCTTATTTAAAAAAAGAAGTAGGACTACCGGTGATCGCTGCTGGTGCCATCTCTACCGGTTCACAAATGGCTGCGGCTTTGTCTTTAGGGGCAGATGCAGTTTACATTGGAACTCGTTTCATTGCCACCCCAGAGTCAAGAGCGCAAAACGAATACAAACAAATGTTAATTGATTCAAATCCAGACGAAATTGTTTATACAGAAAAAATTTCAGGAATTCCGGCCAATTGGTTGGCAAAATCCGTAGAACGATCTCCTGAAATTCTAGAAGATGGCCCTAAAAAAATTGCTGCTGGTCATGCCGGCGGGGAAAAAGCCATCGAACAAGAATACAAACGTTGGAGAGATATTTGGTCTGCTGGCCAAGGGGTAGCACAGATCGAAGAAGTAAAACCTGCCGGAGAAATTGTAAAAGAAATTGCCAGTGAATACTTGGCCACTCTAAACAATCTTCCTCGCTAAACAAATATAATGCGAATCGATTAGACAAATCGGTTCGCATTAGGAAGCCTTAAAACGGATTTAAATTTCTTTCGGTTCTCTAAGCAAAATCAACCAATTCAAAATTGAATTAACAATCTTATCATTTTCGAACGGCTTCGATCATTCCTTTCATATCTAAATAATCATTCGATTTATAGATCATCTTTCCTTCTGCATCTAAGATTAGAAAAAATGGCAAACCAATCTTCAATTCAGGATAATTGGGATGATTTGCAAACTCTTCAAAAATGGGATCTGTATCATAAACCTTCCAAAGGACAGCCTTGTTTTTAAAGGTTTCATTCCATTCCTTATGAGTGAGAGTTAGTTTTTGGAACTCTTTACAATTCGTACACCAGTCCGCATAAAAATCGATGAATATCGGTTTTCCGGTTTCTTTAGCAATCCGATATGCTTCCTTTTCTGACCTTTGCCATTCTAAATTTCCATGAACTTCTATGGGAATTGAACTTAATCCCGCACCAGGTGACGCTGAGGAAAATTTAGAAACTCCCGATTGTAAAAGTAGGATCAAAACAAGTAGCGATGTATAGACACCCAATTGTAAAAGAGAGAGTTTCATTTTCTCATAAGGAAGGCCTTCTTTCTTTTGTAAGTACAAAAAGACCAAAGTCAAAGTCCAAATGAGAAATACTTTGATAGAAAGTCTGGAATCAAATCCCCAAAGACCAAAGGCTTTTTCTAAATAAGTATATGAAAAATACAAAATCATCAAAGCAAGAACCCATTGGATCGACTTCATCCACTTTCCAGATTTTGGTAAGGCAAAACCAAATACACCAATCAAGAGAAAAGGAATCCCAAGCCCCAATCCAAATACGAACATTTTTAATGAAGTGAATAGAATAGGTAGAATACTAAACCCTTCGGTTTGGTAGGTTATCAGTTGGACAAGAATGGATACAACTACGGGACCAACACAAGGAGAAGAAAGTAACCCAGCCCCTGCACCCAGAAAAAAAGTATTCGCATAACTTACGTTTACCGAATTTCTAAGGTCACCAGAGAAAAAAGGAAAATATAAAAATTCAGCAACACTCAGCCCCAAGATAAATAATAAAACGGAAAGTACAACTTGGGTTTCAGGGAAACGTAAAAAAGAATTGAACGCCCCTCCACTAAATCCAGCGACCAGTCCAAATACTGCGTACATACTCGCAAGACCCACATAATAAACTAGCGGATGCGACCATTTGTGTTTCGAAACACGGGACTTTAAAATCCCCGCAGTGATGGGATACAAAGGATAAACACAAGGCAATAGCCCCGCGAGCAAACCGCCAAAGGCTAAAAAGAAAAAACTAAAAATAGAAAAAGACCCAGAAGACAATTGGGATTCTATAAAGATTTGGATTTCAGATACCATACTCTCTGTCTTAGAACGTAGCTGTGGCTTTCAAAACAATGCTCCGATCCAATCTACCATATTCGGAGATCGGATGCACTGCAGGTTTTGAAAACTGTTCTATATATTCGACACGATTTGATGCCTCGCCGGTACTGTCTACATACCATTTATTTGGGTCTCCTTTAGAATCATACGAACGTACCTCCGTATATCCCAAAGCAAGTCGTGCTGATGGGGTGATTAACCATTCCCCAAAGATTTGACGAGTGATGTAATAAGATTGATTAGAATAGAGAGGGTCTACAGTTCCAGGTTTGAACCAGAGCCAAGGTTCCTTTTCCACTGTTTCCGTAGCTTGGAGACCAGGAGCCGGTCCGCCAGTGGCAATCTCGCCTCGGGTTACAATACGCAAAGTTCCGTTCCCAAGGCCGGCCCAAAAGTAGGCTCCTCGACCAGTTGCTTCTGGAACTTTCGTAGCAGGCGCATAAGGAGACATCCGATCCACAATTTCCCCACCCAAACGTTTTTTTGCCATTCCGCCAAGCCCTAAGTTTAGGATCTCTCTCCAAACTAGGTGTGACTCGACAGCAACAACTTGTTCTTGGTTGAGTGAAACTGTTCCTTGTTTTCTTGTGAGCGGATTTCCATCACTTGCTAGACAACTTGTTTTTCCTTCTCGACATTCATCGCTCGCATAACCAAAAGCATTCGAAGCTCTTCCTAAAATATGGAGCCCTGTTTTAAGATTTTCTGACCAGGTTGGATCCCAACCTAGTTTTCCAATCACATCGTATCCTGTATTGGTTGTGTTTTGGGTATTTCGATACCCTTCTCCGTTGACGATAGCAGTTTGTACAGAAAATGAATTCCAACGAAGGATATAATTGATTCCAAGATCTACAGGATCTTTGGAAAAACCCATAGACTCCAATGGAGATTTATCAAAATAACGCCAATCATAGTTCCCTGACCAAACAGAAAACATATGTGGCAATTCAAACATTCCCAATTGGATTTGGTGTTTTGTGTTTCCTATTTCAAAGGTTTTAGCTAAATTTGCTCGCCTAACGAGAAATACATATGGGTTGGATTTATTACCAGTGCCTGCTAAAGTGTCATTTGTAAGAGCATCGTTACGAAGGATTTCTCCCCAGAACTCTGCTTTGATTCCAGTTTCTTCCCATTCTTTCGACATGGTAATCATTGTCCAAGGGAGTGAAAATCCGGCTTTGTCAGAAGGAGTTAAATCAGTGGTTCCAGAGGCTTTGTCTCGAACTCGATAAGAAAGTGTTGGAGTGAGGATGGCACCTAGTTTTAATCCATAGTAACCATCAGGTTCGTCTTTTTTTGTGGTGATGACCTCATCACCAAATAAAGAATTGGTGATGAGTATTGTTAATAAAAATAGTCTAAAAAAAAATTTCACTTTTTACCATAAGTTTCATCCGGAGTAAAACTTGTATCTTCCCAACCTACAGGTTTATGGCATGGAAGGCAACGAGATAACATAGGATTGTCTTTACGTTTTTCTTTAAACTTGAGAGTGGCACCGTCTTCGGTGATGAGTTCTTTGTAATCGTTTTTAGAAATTTCAGTAGCTCCCACTTTCATAGCACCGCCACTTCCTTTTGCAAATTCGGTTCCATTCACATTTACGAGACCTTCACAAACACAAGTGTATCCTGTTTTTTCTTTTTCTTCGTAGAACACTCCGAAAGCGGTTCCACGTACACCGGCTGTCGTTGTGGGAGTAGATGCCTCAAAACTTCCTTTTTTAAAATTGCTGACTCGGAACCAAGCGGCTCCTTTTTCTATATAAGCTTTTGCAATTTTTTTATCGGAATCCCATTCTTTTAGCGTAAAGTCTGTGTTTGGTTGGATGCGTATCTCTGTTTCTTTGTAGAAAAAATCCACTTTAGATCCATTCCCAGTTTTGATTCTATCGCCTGGTTTTAGCACATCATTGACTTTGAGTGTTTTCCAAAGTTTGGAAGTGTCAGAAGCGGAGATAAAACTGACTTTACCGCGAGTGAAGGTAGCTACAGCAAACTCTTCTGCAAAAAGGGAAACGGAAGTTAGGAGGATGGAAAAAACTGTTAGAAGGATTCTGAGGCTCATAATCCCTCTAACAAACACGATGAAATAAATTATCAATCAAATTTATCAAATTTGATTTTGTTTTCAGCGGGTTTACCTACCAGGGAATGGCGAAACCCATATCTTTCAATTTGTACTCCAATTCCTCACGTTCTCGGCTTTTTTTAGCTGTGGAACCTTGTTCGTCTAACAAACCTAGTTCGATTGCCTTCTTTATAGCACCTTCTTTGCCAGAAGTGTTGAGCGCATTGATGATTAGTGTGTCATATTTAGTCAAATTGAGCGCAGACAAACGGTAGTCGACAAATGCTTCCCAAGCGTTTGGAACCCATTTTTTAACAATCTGTTCTCCAATGGTTTTTGCAAAGAGACGAACTTCCAATTGGGCATGATCATCCATACGAAGTGCTAAAAAGTGAAGTAAGTTGTGTAGGTCAACTTTCCAATACGCTTCCGTATAAGTTGCAAGTGGTAAATCTTTCCTTGCTTGTTCGCGAGCCACACCCATTTCTAATCTTTCATTATAAAGGTCATTCGCAAACTTTTGAAATTCAGTTTCTCTTTTTGTTAGGTGGTCACCTTTGGATAATTCTAAAAATCCATCGCTACCTTGTTTGTTACCAACGGATTGGACTCGCCATTCACCTGGTAGAGTGGTTTGTGCAGAGTCAATGGCTACGGAGTAACGCGTAGAGTATTCATTGACATTTGCCATTCGGTGTCGAATCCACTGGCGCCAAGTGTCCATAGGAACTCGAACATGTAGCTTTAGTTCGCACATTTCGAAAGGAGTGCTGTGGCGGTGGCGCATCAAATAACGAATCAGGCCTCGGTCTTCATTTACCTTTTTTGTGCCTTTTCCGTACGAAACGCGTGCTGCTTGAACGATTGATTCATCAGATCCCATGTAATCAACGAGTCTGACAAACCCATCATCCAAAACCGGAAATGGTTTTCCTAAAATGGAGTCTAATTCGGGAACGGAAACTCTTGAAATGGATTCGAAATCAGATTGTTGCATATTAGCTTTATTTTTTAGTTCACAGGCATATGAAAAGTCGAAAATAGAGTTATAACGGACTGTATTGCCTTATAAATAGAAAGGATGCTAAATGGCACTTGAAGAAAATTCACAGGAAGATCGTCTGATCAAAATTTCCTCCCGAGACAGCAATAAAAGTCTCATGGTAAACCCGGATAAAATTTATATTTTTCCGGTACCAAAACCTACGTTCCAATTTTTGGAAAATATTTGGCAATCTTTCACAAATAAAATGGTTTCTCTCGTGGATTTCAACGATGACCCCATTTTCAATTTTTCGATTTTTGAAGTCATTGACCAAGATGAAATGAAAATTGTGGCCACGGCCACCCACTTCAAACTCAAAGAAATTGCGGAACGCCGTCGAATTCCTGGGATCGAAGAATACATCAAAAAATCTCGCCCCATCCATCTAGCCGACCCTCGTAATGAATCCGCAGGTTTTATCCGTAAATCCATCATTGATTTTAATAAAGGCCTTAGACCGGAAGTTACCTTTGTTAATTTGAAAGAGGAAGAAATCCATCCTGAGAAAAAAGTATTACTCTCAGAAACCATGAACCATGCCATCGGGATTCCCCTCTTTGTGAACGAAAATCCTATCGGGATTTTGTGGGGGATTACCAAAGATCCAATTCCTGAAGACAAAATTCGGCCCCTCACCCTCCAACTTTATTCTTTGTTTGATGTGATTGAGTTTGTGGTAGCAAAAGAAATGGAATCGGGTAACGACCATTATATTGCTCAAAAAAATATCGAAAAGGCAGATACAGTTTCTAATTCTAGAAACTTGTTTTATACGACCACCAAAGACCAAAAAGAACCGGTCACGTCCATTATCTTCAAATCCCATCAGTACAATATTGAATATAGAATGGATGCATCTTTCATCATCCCAACTACTGATGGTTATGCGGTCTCATTAAAAAGTTTTACTCCTGAAAAATTAAACAATACTGGTAAAAACCTTTTACTCATTCCTGGATTTTTCTGCAGACGTTCCGTAATGGACAAACTCGCAAAGGAACTCGCACTCAAATATGGATACCGAGTTTTCCTCATGGATATGCGAGGAAGGTCCAGACAAACCATGCCTAAACATGGAAAAAAAGAAGGATGGACGGTTGATAATTACATCCAAGATGACTTTCCAGAAATTCTTCGTTGGATTCGTTGGCACTACCCAAGTGAAAGGACAGTGGTTCTTGGTCACAGTATGGGGGGAATGATTCCTCGATTTTATGTATCTTCTTACGATAAAATCAAAGAACTCAAAGAAGAATTCAATTTACCGCAACCGGAAGAATATATTGCAGGGATTGTTTCCATTACTTCACCTAACTATATCAGTTTAAAATCCAACTTCATTGGCCTGGATACTTTGAAACGCGGATTTAGTATGCTTCCACACAAAATGATATCGGATATGATTTTGAGTATGGCTAGTTTTTCCATGCAAGCCACCATCCAAACCATTGACCTAAAAAAATTCTTTAAATTGATTTTGAACCTTCACTCCAGTTTGAGAAGTTTCAGTTATAATATTGGAACGAAAGTTTTAACCATCAAAGACTTTGTGGGTTATAAAGAAATCACTCCTCCTGAATGGTATTTCCTCATGGAAGATGTGTTTTGCGAAGAATCTGTCTCTGTGATTATGCAATTTTTCCAAAGTCAGATCTCCAACGAACGAAGTTTCTGGTCAAATGATGGTCGAATCAATTATACCGAAAACTTTCTAAACAACTTCAATATGCCAATTTATAGTGTAGTTGGCACTGTTGATAAAATTGTTCCAGAAGAAAGCCTCACAGAACTTAAAGATCTCAAATCAGAAAACAAGGTGATCACTTATTACGAACAGGGCCACCTTGGAATCATCTTTCATGGAGAAACTGTTAGAAAAATTTGTAAAGGGATCGATGAATGGATCCAGGGATTAAAATAATCCCAACATTCCCCTAACGCCCGCTAAACCGGTTGTGAATAAGTTCCATCTCTTTTTGGAGAGTGGCATCACGACCGGCGAGGAAATAAGCCCCTCTCACTGGGATGCTTGTGATTTCAGAATCTTCCGTAATTGTCACAACGGTTCCGGGAATCTTTGGTGCCAAGGTGTAAGTCCAAGAACCACGCATTTTAAAACTCGCATCCGTTAGTTCTATTTTCCAAAGTTTGTTTGGAATGGATTCACGAAGTTCAAAAATCATGTACCCGCCCATATCTGGTGTTTCTTCCCATTTTGTAATCGTACCATCGGGTTTAGTTTCTAAAATTTTAATAGCAACCACTTCCTTTCGACGATTCGGAAGGTCACGAACGTCAGTGACGTAAGCCCAGATGTCTTCTGGTTCTGCTTTCAACCATTCACTGGTTTCCGAATGGAATTTCGGATCTTGGAAATAACCTACTGCTAAAAAAAGAACAACGAGACCGATGAGTAAAAAACTGGTTCCAAAAGCAAAAAGAACAATTCGTTTCATAACTTTTTTTCTTGCTTAGTCTTGGATTGATCAATCATAATCTTTCCACAATGCATGCAAATGAAGAGTTAATTCAGAAGTTTTATACGGCCTTCCAAAACAAAGATGGACAAACCATGGTCTCTCTCTACCATCCCGAGATTGAATTCAAAGATCCTGCCTTTGGTCAATTGAAAGGGAAAGAAGCGGTCGCAATGTGGCTTATGTTAATCGAAAAAAGTCAAAACTTAACGATTCGATTTTCTAATATCAAAGCAGATGACACAAAAGGTTCCGCCGATTGGGAAGCCGATTATAGTTTTAGTAAAACTGGCCGAACAGTTCAAAACAAAATCCATGCAAATTTTACTTTCAAGGATGGGAAGATCCTCATTCACAAAGATCATTTTTCCATGTGGAAGTGGCTCGGCATGGCAATGGGTCCTGTTGGTTATTTTCTCGGTTGGTGGCCGGCTCTTGGAAATAAAGTTCGTAAAGAAGCAGTGACTGGATTACAATTGTATATGAAAAGAAAACGTATGTAGTTTGTTAGTTGGTGAAATAGGGAATTCAAATTGGTTTCAAATTCATACCAAATTGTTTTCCCTATTTGGTGTCCACTTTATATGCCTATTATGGATTTGGCATATTGGAAAGTCCACCTGCGTTGGTAACATCAGAGTATCCTACTGATTCCAAAAATGATTTTGCACTCCCACTACGACCGCCAGAAGCACAATACACAATGATGGATTTGTTTTTATCTCCAAATTCATCCAATCGCTTTGAAACTTGGTCGACAGGAATATTGATGGCACCAGGGAAATGACCAGATTGGAATTCGGCAACGGTTCTTACATCGACAACCAAAGCACCAGAATCAATTTTTTCTTTCAATTGTGTTTGGTTTACACCAAGTACAGATTTTAATTTATAAATAATAAAAATAACACAAACAACAACTAAAACAATGATAACGATACGATTCAAAAACTACTCTCCTACTTTGTTAGGATAGACGAAGGAAATAGAATCATTCAGACCAAGTTCACGAAAAAAACAAGAATAATAACCTGTATGACAAGCCGCACCAATTTGACCTGTAATATACTGGATGAAAAAGGGATTAGAATGTACATAAATCGCAGATAAATTTTGAAGGTGGCCAGACTCTTCTCCCTTCACCCACTTTCCATTTCTGGATCTACTGAAATAAGTTCCAAGGCCTGATTCCACTGCCGAAAGTAAACTTTCTTTTTTACCCCAAGCCAACATCAAATCTTTCCCTGAAATGTCTTGGGCTAAAAATGGGGAAAGAGGGGGAATTGTTTTTTGAAAAGAAATCCATTCTTCGTCTGTTATTTTCAAACTTCCAGATTCCCATAACAGAAGTTTGTTGGAAATGTCTAAATTAGGATTGATTTCAAGTAGGGCATCTTCATCACAATCAACAAATAATTGTTTTTTGCCAAAATCAAATTGGTTTACAAATTCCTGCGCAAGTGGAGAGCTCATTACTTTTAAACTTACGTCTTTTGAGTTCAGTGTTGGTTTGGATATGATTGTGATCTCTTTTTCTTTCGGAAGTTGGATCATAAATTTGTCTCCACAGATAAAATTTCTGTAGTTTTTGTTTTTCCTCGAAGGGACAAAGTGCCCATAGATTTGGTTTTTAAGTTCTGTTTCATTTCCAAAGAAATTTGATCATACAATTCTTTTGAGATAAGAAAGTTTCGTCTTAATTCTTTTCCTAAGGTTTCCAATCGGCTTGCTGCATTCACCGTATCTCCAATGACTGTGTATTCCAATCGTTTCTCTACACCAACGTTACCAACAATGACTGGTCCATAGTGAATTCCCAAACGAATGGATATAGATTTTTCGCCATTGGATTCCCTTTTTTGATTCCATACAGACAAAGCTTCTAACATAGCAATTCCTGCTTTGACTGCACTAGTCGCATCATCTTTTGAAGGGAGTGGAGTTCCAAAAGTCACCATCATCCCATCGCCGATAAATTTATCCAGTGTGCCATTGTGATCAAAAACAATATCCAACATAAAACTATGATATTCGGAAAGTAAGGACATAGTTTTTTCAGGGCCTAAAGATTCTGAAATCTGCGTGAAATTTGCAATATCACAAAATAAAACAGCTACTGTAGATTCCTTTCCTCCTGGTTTGAAAAAATCATCCTCAGCCTGACCCATTTGACTCACGACATTGGGTGAAAAATATCTCGAGAGTTGAGACATTTTGATCTCATTCGTAACAGCCATAAGAACTGTTCGCCTAACACGATAGGTGAGGTATGCCAAAAAAAAGCCAAGAACACCAATGATTCCCATGGACATAATGTAATTATTTACATGGGCTGCAGGCCCAAGAAAGGCTTCTTTAAAATTTTCGGTGCTGATAAAACGTGGATCTTGTTGCGCATACACCAAAATCCCGGCTTGGCTAATAACAACTCCCAATGCATAAATCATTGGGTAAATAGGTTGGATACTAAAGGCATTCATCACCAAGGTTGCTGCGATGATAAAATGTAAATAGGTTTTGATTAAATAAGTTCTGGGAACTTGTGACTCACCCCCAACCGCATTGTACCAAATGAACGGAAGGATGGTGATGATGAATAAATCAATGACTACACAAAACAATCCAACAAAGGAAACGAACTTCCCTTTTTTCAAAAACTTGGACAAAATGTACAAAACTACGATTAGAGCTAACGATATAGAGGCAATCGTTAACAATTCATATAGAGTCTGAGCAACAAAGAAAGTGGCAATGGTAAGAAGGGAAAAGATTATAATTTTTCCATATAGGCTAAATTTAATCCCTTCTATTTCCTTCTCCCTTAAAATTTGTTCAGACTTTGTTGCCATTGGTTTATTTTAAAAGATCACCTGGATTTGCATCTCGGTCAGGAACAAATAAAGATAACGTTTTATCTTTTCCTGATGCGAGTAACATTGCTTCCGAGAGGCCGAATTTCATTTGTCTTGGTTTTAAATTTGCAACCACAACTACTTTTTTCCCAACCAACTCTTCCGCTGTATAACTTGCTTTGATTCCAGCAAAAACATTTTTGATTCCTTTATCTCCGAGGTTAACTTTTACAAACAAAAGTTTGTCGGCGCCTTCTACTGGATTAGCTTCCAAAATTAACCCTACACGAAGTTCAACTTTGGAAAGTTCATCAATGGTGATGAATCCATCTTCTGAAACCGTAGAAGCGCTCGATTCCGAAGTTGTGGATTTATTTGGCTCCGATTTAGATTTCTCTGGATTTGCTTTTAGAAATGCTTCTTTAGTTTCCTCTATCATAAGCGAAATATTTTTTTCCTCTACACGTTTTGATAACATTTGGTATGGCCCAAGAACCTTACCCTCAAGTGTTTCTTTCAAATTTAAAAAACTTAAATTTTCCACTTGGAACAGGTGAGCAACCGAACTGGCTATTTTGGGAGTTACTGGTGCTAAATAAGTAAATAGAATCTTTGCACAGTTGAGAGAAGTAGTCACCACCTCTCTTGCTTTTTCTACATCGGTTTTGATAAGGTTCCAAGGAGCATAATCATTTACATACTTATTAACCTTATCACCAAGCCCTGTAATCTCTCTCATCACCTTAGAATAGTTACGTGATTCGTAAGCTTCACGAATTTCTTCTTCTTTGGATAATAGTTCCGAAACTAAGGATTTTCCTTCTGCAGAAAGACTACCTAATTTACGGTCCATTTTGTCTAAGATGGACGTAGAAACTCGAGAGACCAAATTCACAAGATTTCCAATAAGATCGGAATTGACTCTTGAAACAAAATCATCAAAAGAAATATCCACATCTTCCATTCCTGAACCCAAACGACAGGCAAGGTAAAAGCGGAAGTGTTCTACATCCAAATACTTGGCAAAAGTAGAAGCATTGACAAATGTCCCTCTTGATTTGGACATTTTTTCTCCGTTCACAGTTAAAAATCCATGAACATTCAATTGGGAAGGAGTTTGGTAATCTGCTCCCATAAGCATTGCTGGCCAAAAAAGTCCATGAAAGTACAAAATGTCCTTTCCGATGAAGTGAACAATTTCACCTTTCCCATCTTTCCAAAACTCGTTGAACTTCTTCTCATCTTTTAAGAAGTTTAGAGCGGAAGCCATATAACCGATAGGTGCATCCAACCAAACATAAAAATATTTATTTTCTTCTTCGGGAATCGCAAACCCAAAGTAAGGGCCATCGCGACTGATATCCCATTCTTGTAATCCAGAAGTAAACCATTCCTTTAGTTTTTTCTGTGCTCCTTCATTCATACGACTTCCCTCTTCAATCCAAGTTTGGAGTTGGGATTGGAAGTCTTGGAGTTTAAAAAACAAATGTTTGGATTCTTTGAGTACCGGTGTTGTTCCACAAATAGAACAATAAGAATCTTTTAAATCTTTTGGAGTATAACTACTACCACATACTTCACAGGAGTCGCCATATTGGTCTTTGGCACCACATTTGGGGCAAGTTCCTTTGATGAATCTGTCAGGTAAAAACATTTTATCATGTTCACAATACGACTGTTCAATGTTTCGTGCAGCAATATGTCCTTTTTTCTTCAAAGTAAGATAAATGGATTCAGATAGTTTTTTATTTTCTTCTGAATTAGTCGTATAATAGTTATCATACGAAACTCCAAAAGAAGATAAATCCCTGTAATGTTCTTTCTGCACTTCCTCAATCATGGACTCAGGAGTTTTGCCTGCTTTTTTAGCGGCAATCATAATGGGAGTTCCATGTGTGTCATCAGCACAAAATAAATAACAGTTGTTCCCAACTAACTTTTGGAAACGTACCCAAATATCTGTTTGGACTGCTTCCAAAACATGGCCGAGATGGATGGAACCGTTGGCATAGGGAAGAGCACTTGTAACGAGTATGTTTTTCGGCATAGATTAATTCCAGTTTCCTGATTCGAAGTTCCAATTCAGCCCATTTTTGGGAAAAATCAAGAAAAGAGTAAAAAAATGAAGTTACGGGAGAATTCAAACCAATAAAATTTCTGTTTGTTATGGCAAAGAAAATCGTTCAAAATTTGAAACAAGTCAAGGGAAACAAAAAGAAACATCCAGAATCCATCCAATCGACTCTGGACATCGAAAGTGACCTTCATATTGAATATGCCAAAGTCCTTCTTAGTTTATGGTCCTATGCTTGCCATGCCGACGGGCAGTTCAAAAAGAAAGAAGGGGAGATCGTGGGAGAACTGGTGAACGTACTTTTTGAACCCGACTGCCTCTTAAGTGGGTTCCAAACTCAGAAAAAACAAGTTTTAGAAATCTTATCAAAAACATTTGAAAATCCACTCCCCATGAAAACCATTACCAAGGTAGTTTCGGATAACGATGAGTATGCATTGAATTTTTTTGAAGATGCAGTTTGTATCGTTGCCTCCGATGGTTCTCTCAATCAGGAAGAAATTCGATTTTTAGAGGATTTAGCAAACGAATTAAAAATCAACCATATGGACAAAGTTAGAGTCGAAAAAAAATATCTTTCTTAACGAGAATTTTATTCCCAAACCAAGGTAGAGAGTCTCCTTTTTTTAGTTATGATTTAAAGCCTTGGTTTAGAATAACAAATCCAATGACGGTCTGTGATTGGTTCCAAATTTAATTTTTGATCCAAACGAACAATCTCTAACATTTCTTTCACTTCTTCTATCCGATAAGCAGCAAGCAAACTATTATAAAAATCTGTTTTGAGAACCTCCGGTTCATCATTCGCATAACGTTCAACTAGGTGGTTTGCCTGGTTCAGAGAATCAGGACGCATCAAATCAGAGATGAAAATAAAACTATCGTTATGAATAGATCTTTGAATCGCACCCCAAAACTCAAAAGGATCTAACAAATGATGTAATAAAGAATTCGAAAACACTAAATCATAGGGTGATTCGGGAACAAAGCCCTGAACGAGTTCTTTTTTAAAAACAATTTTATTGTTTCTTTTTTTTGACACAAATGTGTCAATACGCTTCTTACAAAGATCCAACATGAATTCGGAACCATCTAGAAACGTAAAATTTGCATTCGGAAATTGTGAATACAATCGAAAAGACATATCACCTGGCCCACAACCTAAATCCAGAATGGATTCAGGTGTAAACCTTTGGGGAAGTCTATCTTGAAATTTGCGAATGAGAAACGAATGAGCCGTTTCAAAATCAGCTTTGGCATAAGACTCTACTTGTGTAGGGTCTTCCATAAGTTCTGGTTCAGGAATCCGAACCATCTGGTGAAAGGAAAAGTTTACAGATCGTTTCATTCTCTATTAAGGATAAAATTCTCATGAGACAAATTTTTCTATCCATTCTTTTCTTTGTCTTTCTGACAAATTGTATGCTAACAGAAGGAATTGGTATTCCGACTTATGGTGCCGTCAAAGGTTCAGAAGCCAAAAAAAGAATTTCTGAAGCTATATTTGAGGCCGAATCCACTGCTTCCTCATTTTGGCTAGCCCAAACAGGGATGAAGGGCGGACAGGGTCCAATCTCTCCTCTTCTACTGGTCAATGGACTTTTGGCCAAAATCATCTACTCCTATCTATCAAACATCGAAGATAACGAATCGTTTATGGAATCTTCTGTTTTACAATGTGAATCTGACATTCGTACCAAAGGTGCATTGGTTTTAGGAAGTGTTTACGATGGTTTAACAACTGTTGGGGGAGTCACTCGCGATGGATTGTTACTACCTGAATTTGCCTCCTGTGATTTAGAAAAAACAG
This sequence comes from Leptospira congkakensis, assembly GCF_004770265.1. Taxonomy (NCBI): domain Bacteria; kingdom Pseudomonadati; phylum Spirochaetota; class Leptospiria; order Leptospirales; family Leptospiraceae; genus Leptospira; species Leptospira congkakensis. The sequence goes on along the minus strand of NZ_RQGQ01000017.1, from coordinate 645,764 downwards.
GAAAAATCATAACCATCGAACCAATTCGTTTTTAAATGAGGAACCTTATGAAATCTAATTTTTTTATAATTTTAGTATCTCTTCTACAGCTTTATCTTTTTGCGAATTGCCAAAAATCAGTTTCAACAGATAAGGGAGCACAATCTATACTTACCGCAGGAATCTTTGGATCCTGTTTTAGTATGGATACTTGTTTTGATCAATATGCTAAAACCACAGACGAAGGTGCTAGTTTCCAGGTTTTTGATGGGTCAGGTAACAGGATTTATGCGAGACAATCTATATTAGATTATAATACTTACCGTCCCATTGCTTCTGGATCCAAATGGGTCACTGCAATTACCGCCATGCGTGCGATTGATTGTAATGCCAATAGTGGAACCTATGCTGGATGTGGAACCGTGACAACAGGGACTTGTGCGACAGGAGGGACTTTATCCTTAAGTCGAACCACTGGTGAAATTCTTGGATGGACTGGGACCAAAGGTACCATCACTCTTCGCCAATTATTATCTTTTACTTCAGGTCTTAACGCTGGTGGATCAAGCGGATCAGGGCAAGCCAGTTGTATTTCTACCTTACCCGTCGGTGCCACAGGTACACAAAAAGATACCTGTGTGAATGAAATCCGGGACCAATCCACAGGAACACCGGGAGCTTTATTCCAATACAATTCCAATCACATGGCAGTTGCACAACGTATGTTAGAGGTATCTTGTGGAAAAACTTGGAATACAATTTTCACACAACTCATTGTCACTCCTTTGGGATGGGATGTTAACCAAGCTGTTTGGAGTGGTAACATTCGTTCTACTGAAGCCACTGATGGAAGTTTGTCTGGAGCCTTTGGTCTTTCTATCTCACCAGAACATTATGCTAGAATGTTAAATGCACTTCTGACCAATGGAACAGCAAAAAATGCATCAGGTGCAAACATTGCTAACTTTCTTTCCACAACTTCGGTGACTGAAATTTTAGCAGACCAATACCAAGGTGCGAAGATTGGATATTCCCAATTCTCTGCATTTGGATACAAATGGCAGTATGGTCTCGGCAACTGGAGATTTTGCACCAATACGGAGATTCCCGCAGAATGTGACAAAGATCTCATTTCTCATAGCATTGGAATCAATGGATTTTATCCATGGGTGGATAAAAATCGAAGTTATATGGCCATCTTAGCAGTCAATAATATCGGAAGAAAAAATGGATTGAGTTTGTTACCAGCTTCCTCAACCTCATTATTCTTCGCAGAAACAGTAAGGCCTCTCATACATTTACAAATAGGTAAGTAACCATGACAAAAAAACAATTTGTTCTATTCACATTGATAGGAGTTTCCCTTCTATCTAACATATCCAATCTTGTTGCCCAGTCATCAGAATGGTCGGAGTCTAAACGTAAAAAAGGGATCCAAGTCCTAACTCGTCCCTTTGCTGGTTCTAATCTAGATGAATTTTTAGGTAGAACGGAAGTGGATGCCTCGATCTCTCAAATCATTGCCCTACTCACAGACCCTGCTTCTTGCAAAAATCTGTACCACCAATGTAAAGAACTCACTGTACTTTCTGGGACAGAAAAAAAATCAGTGGTTTATCTTCGTAACGGTGCCCCATGGCCAGTCAATGACCGTGATTTGATTATGGACCGCGGGTTTGAACAGAACGAAAAAACTTTGGCAACAGTCATGAAAATCAAACGACTTGATTCCAATGCACGACCTACACCCTCCGGTGTCACCCGTATGGAAAACTTTGAAGGTGTTTGGCGAATCATTCCACAAGCCAATGGAAAACTAAAAATCGAATACCAAGCTCATTTTGAACCAGGTGGATCGGTTCCCCAATCAGTAATCAATTTGGTTTTAACAGACACTCCTTATGAATCACTTCTTAACGTACAAAAGTTAGTGGAGGAAGGGAAACATAAAGACGCAAAATTTGATTGGATTAAAGAACCAATCAAAACAAATTCAAATTAGTTATCTATCTTCAATCGACGGAATTGGTTCTGCAGTGCAATGTGAGTCTGTTGTGCTGCTGAATCAAAATGCAGTTCGAAATCCATAACTGACAAAATTTGATCCACAATTTGGATCGGGCGGGCAATACAGACCAAAAATTCCTGACCTATGATGGACTCGTATGAATATTTCTGTTTTTCTTTCGAAAGGTAAATAAGAACTAAATTCCACCATCATATAGTTCAGTAAAGCTCTGGATTCAATTGCATTTTTTTGTAAACCATCTAGATAATATCCTTTGGCTTTATTTTCCATTTTTGGATTTTCCGAGGCAAGAGACAAACCTTCTCCTAACGATAAACTGAATGGAGAACCATACATCCGATCAATTTTTACAATATAAAACCCATTCACTTCCCAATGATTCATTTCACCAAAATGTTTAGTAACATTTCCTTCCCATAAAAAATCGAACCATCGAATTCGGTAATCAAAAGGTCGTGAAACTCCCAAACTACCTATATACGATTCTTTATAGTCAGTTTTTTGACGAAACACAATCGGGATCAAATCAGTAGTGGTAAAAATCCCTCCATACATCACTAAGTTCCAATTTTCTTTTGGAATAGAAACTGAGTTTAGATCCTTTAACGGAAGAGCCGTACTTAATAAAACGAAAGATCCAATCAGAACAAATTTACGAATGTTTGGGGAAACTAATTTTTTTATCTGAATCAAATGAGATAGTTCCTTGTTTATGGTTGAAACCAATCTTGGTTTCTTTTTTCCCATTCCTTTAATTGTAAATGGATGGTGTCATAATTTTGGAGGAGTAATCTTTTTAGAAAAGATTCGTATTCTTTACAGTTTTCTGCCTGTGATTGGTTTAATGACTCTCTTAGTTTTGTTGGTTTTTCTTGCGTACAATATCTCTGTAAAACGGAAGGGTAACGGTTGGAATTTAAGGCAGGGGAAAGGATACTCGACACAGTCCCAATATAAAATGGCATGGGGGCCCAAATGGTTTCATAAGTAGATAAAAATGAAATTCTATGTAAATTGGTCTCACCTGATGTCCAAACTAGTTCTGCTTCTGTTTCCATTGTTCCATAATATAACATAGTCAATGCGAGAAGACTGGCTCCAATACTATAAAAGGGTTTTTGACTTTCTTTTCTGATGACAATGGTAAGGTTTTCTATATTGGATAACTCAAATCCACGATCCCATCTTGGTAATTCGTTAGGATTGATGGGTTTTTCTGTTTTTGGTTTGGGCGCATGATCGGGGTTTGGTTCCGCTAGAGGAACTGCTGTTAAATCAACTACATTCGCATTTTCATCCAAAAGAATGGCAGGTGGCACTGGAAAAATTTCATTAAACACTTTTGCTAAAATTGGATCTGTAGTAGTCCATCGAATGGAAATCATTTTAGTTTTGGAAATTTTTGCTTCTGAACTTAACTCAGGCATTGGTGTTTTACAAGAAAGATTCAAAACCAAAAAAATAACAAAAATGGAAATTAGTTTTAGATTCATATTTAATTAAATTTTAATCTTCCCATTGGTAATCTTCTAAACTCTAATAAAACGAACAGTGTAACCATCGGTAGAATAAAATTACACTTAACATGGATAAGATTATATCACTAACATTAGACATTAAATTTGTAAATTGATACAAAATTATATGTTTATATTCTGTCCAAATTTTAATAAATTGCCATCTAAATCGACAACATAAAACTCCCTCATTCCCCAAGGTTTATCCATAATGTGAGCATTTTTATGGACAATTCCTTTGTTTTTGTAATCGGCATACATGGAATCTATAGATTCTACATGGTAGTAAACACTAGAGTTTTGTGGGATGGATGGATCATCGCATAACCATAAATGAAGTTCAAATCCATCCTTTTCCAATAAATAAATATCATCATATTCTTTTAGAGTTTTAAATCCTAAGTTCTCTTCATAAAATTTTTGGGACTTTTGCAGATCTAAAGATGGGAGTTGAGGAATTGATTTTTTGATCATAGATTACTGTTAATTTCTAGCCCTGGATTCAAAGTTTCCAACTTTATTTTTTCTATTTGGATGGATCCTTTTGTAGTGAAAAAATTTGGGTTTGTGTTCGGGCATAAAAAAAGGCCCGAAAATTCGGGCCTCTACTTTCCAAATTCTCTGCTGTTTGAGTGAACCCTAACAACAGAGAAAATTAAGTTTCTAATTAAGAAGCTAATGCTTGGTCAAGTAAGTCTTTCGCAACTACACGAAGAGCCATTACTTCTTCCGCACCTTCAAAAATAGAGAATACACGAGCATCAACAAAATATCTTGATACTGGATACTCTTCTGCATAACCCATACCACCATGAATTTGCATTGCTTCACGAGTCACCCACTCAGCAATTTTGGATGCATACAACTTAACAAGTGTTGCTTCCATTTGGCCTTTGTGGTTATCGAGTAGTGTTGCTACATAGTTTGTGTATTGGCGAGTTGCTTGTACAATCATTGCCATCTTCGCAATTTTGAACTTAGTTAAAGTATAATCGTAAATTGGTTTTGCGAATACTTTACGTTCTTGGGAATAACGAAGAGCAGCTTCAAGAGCGGCTTGCATCACACCATTGGCACGAGCTGCTGTTTGGATACGTCCACCAGCAAATCCTTCCATTTGGAAATAGAATCCTTTACCACGTCCAGCATCACCACCAAGAAGGTTTTCTTTTGGAACAAAGTAATCTTCGAAAGATACTTCGTAAGAGTGCATTCCTCGGTAACCAATAGTTCCGATTGCTTTCCCTTGGATTGTTCCACCACCTTCTTGTTTGTAACTGAACTCATGACCATCAAAAGATGGTTTTTCAGCTAAAATGATCGAAAGACCTTTGTGTTTGAGGTTTGGATCAGATTCTGTTCTGCAAAGGATAAGAAGAAGATTCGCATAACCTGCGAATGTGCACCAGGTTTTTACACCATTGATGACAAATCCACCGTTTGCTTCTTTCGCTGTTACAGATACACCAGCAACATCGGAACCGTAGTTAGGTTCTGTTACCATGATCCCAGCGAATTTTTCACCGGATGCAAGAAGTGGTAACCATTTGTTTTTTTGTTCATCCGTTCCCCCTTTGAGGAGAGCCTTGGACATAATTTCTGGTCTTGTGATGAGTGATCCTGCAGCACCGAGTGATCCACGAGAAAGTTCTTCCGTTACCACTAACATGGAAATGTTGTCCGGACGATCATCTGGTTGGATACCACCAAATTTTTCGGGAATACAAAGTCCGAAACAACCCATGTCTTTTAATCCATTGATGATTTCAGCCGGAATCAAATCGTCATGTCTATGGACATGTTCTGCTTGAGGAACCACTACGTTTTCAGCGAAATCTTTAAAGATTCCACGAAAGTTCTCGTGATCTTCGGAAAGACCGTAAGCACCGAAGTGTCCAAGATCAACGATCTTGTCTACAATTGCTTCATAGTTTTCCATTTTTGATGCTGCTTCTACATAAGCATTGATCTCATCAGAAAAAAGTTTGGAGAATAGTTCTTGGTAAGTCAGTTCATATTCAGCTGGGCGAGCTGCGAGTTCAGAACGAATGTTAGTAACAGTTTCGGCCACAAAAGTAAGAGCCATTTTTTGTTCCAATTCGCCAGTTCCCTTGGAAGCATCCCAAGCATAAACGATAAAGTTCTCAGCAACACGTTGTTGAGCCGTCATCCAAGCCAATTGGTAAAACACATGTTGTGTTTTGTCCATTTTGCTTACGGATACTTTGCCGTTATCGGAATTTTTCTGAGCTAGTCGTTTGGTTACATCATTGAGGAGGGCGGCTTGGGCACTAAGAGCCTTCTCCGCCTGGGATTTTTCGAGTTTCACTGCCGTTGCGGTCATGTGTTTAACGTTCCTGCGGTGGTTTTCTTCCACTATACGGAAGGAAAGTACCTTGTCATTTTCATTTTTAGACTAGGTTTTGCGTACGGGAGGTCAAAACTGGGCGAAAGTGGAAACCAAGGAAAGAAATTATTGAAAATCATCGGCATTGACCCTGGCTCCCACCGTGTGGGGTACGCAATTTTGTCCTTTCCCGAAGGATTGCGCCGGAACCCCGAACTTTTAACTTACGGAACCATTGAAGTGGCTCCGAAAACTCCTTCTCCCGACAATTTGATCCAAATCCGAAAGGAACTAATGGAGATCCTCACTGAATTCCAACCCGAAGCTGCGGCCGTGGAAGAACTGTTCTTTGTTCAGAACACAACGACCGGAATGAAGGTTTCGGAATCTCGTGGGGTCATTTTACTTTCGCTCGGTGAAGAAAAAATACCTGTAGTCTCTCTTACCGCCACTCAGATCAAAAAAGGAATCTCTGCCAAAGGGAACGCTACCAAAAAGGAAGTTCGGGCAGCGATCCAAATGATTTTGGGATTTAAAGATCTAAAAGGCCACGACGACTCTTGGGATGCCATCGCTTGTGCCTTTGTGGGTCGCTCTTTAGTTTGAGGAACTCCTTGCTTGGTTCATAGACAAAAAGAGTTCATTCTTTTGTTCCCGACTAGCATTGGCGGAGACGGTAGAAAAACCAGTAGTGATTTCTAAATCTCCATTTCGTAATCCTTCCATCACAGTATCTGCATATTCGTCTAAGTTCAGTCCCGCCGTATGTGTGTTAGGGATTCCTAAATCTGTATCTACCATCGGTGGAGAAACTTCAATCACTTCAATGGGTTGGTTACGAAATTGGAATCGTAAAGTCAATGTGAAAGAATGTAAAGCCGCTTTGGTAGCACTATAAACTGGGGCATAAGCCAAAGGGATATGTGACAATCCAGAAGTAGTATTCAAAATCGCTGCATTTTTCTTTGCAAACAGGTGTTTAGCGAATAACATCGAAAGATGGATGGGAGCTCCAAAATTTAAATCGATTTCCTTTCCCAAATCTGCCCAAGGTTCTACTTCACCCAGTTTAGGATACCTTTGCATACCCGCGTTGTTGAATAATACATTCAGTTCTGGAAAATCTTTTGTGGTTTTTTCAAACAACTTTTCCCTCTCTTCAGGGCGAGAGATATCAAATAGGTAAGTCCCCCAACTAGGATAAGATTTCCGAATCTCTTCCATTTTCTTTTCATTGGTTCCGCAGACTAAAATCTGATTTCCTAAATCAGAGAGTCGTTTCGCGAGAGCAAGACCGATCCCACTCGTTCCCCCAGTGATGAGGATTGTATTTCCGTTCAATTGCATCAATTTGTACCGTTTCCTTACTTACATTAAGTATATTTTGTAAGTTACAAAAAGTCAAGTCCGTAAGTTTCAAAACTAACATTTTTTTCATTTTGTAATTTGAGATTGACCACCCGGTTCCGAATCCGATCCTTTCCCTATGCCAAGAACCGGTCTTACAGCCTCGGAAATCCAAGACAAAGCCGTGGAAATTGCCATAGGCCAAATGAGGGCCAAGGGATTTGAAAAGGTTCGATTGGTAGATGTGGCCAAAGAAATGGGGATTAGCCACGCGGCCCTCTACTCTCATTTTCAAGACAAAACAGCTCTTTTTGATGCTGTTTCCGAACGTTGGCTTGTGAAGTTAGATGAAAAACAGGATTTGCTTGTAAAAGAAAAACGAGACCCCATCCAAAAGATCCTCACTTGGTTTCAAAACCTCCACCGAATGAAATTGGAAAAAGTAAAACTAGATCCAGAATTGTATAAAGCATTCGATATGGCCGCGGAAGAGTCCAAACCTTTCATCCAAACTCATTTATCCAATATGCACACCCAAATGTCGAGTTTGGTCACAGAAGCGATAAACCAAAAGAAAATCAAAAAACGAGATGTGAACCAAATTACAGAAATTTTGATCTCTGCAGGGACTGCTTTCACGCACCCGAAACTTGTGGCACAACATTCGGATGAAAATAGAGAACCGTTGTTAGTGGATACGATTGAAGCGGTATTGAAGGGACTAGGTTGAGATGGATTTATCTAGAAACGTAACTTTCTAGTTTTCACTAAAAAACAAGGTATGTTTAATTTTTCCAAACTTTAGATTACTTTGAATTGTATAACAAAAAAGTTCTTCTTGATTCGTACATACTCTGGAAGTCTACATTTTTGATTTTTTTACTCTTTTTCTCCTGCTAGAAACCTGGCTGTGTTTACATTTCGTATCGTCATCACCTTGTATAATTTATGACTGATGAGTTTTGCCAGTTGGCTTTTGTTCACATTTTCTCTTTTGATATTCCAGATGATGGCACCTTTCCTATAACGAATCTCCAAAAATTCTTTTTTGAGAGGAAGTTCCTCAATGATATTTTTGAAATCCGCTTCTGGAAATAAATAAGCCACATCTGTCCTTTGAGTGGCGTCGTTTTGCCATTCCGCTGGGATCGCATTTGCAATTTTTTTCATTTCCTTTTCTGTCTTTACGATAGTGGGGATTTCAAATTTGAAAACTTTTTCAAAACTCTTTTGTATTTTGAATAAAACTGTTTTTGTATCATCTTCTGATTCAAAAATAACATTCCCTGAATTGATATAAGTGGAAACTTCCGTGTAACCGAAGGATTCAAAAAGTGTTCGAAGTTTTTTCATTTCGACCTTTCTGTTTCCTCCCACATTGATTCCTCTAAGTAATGCGATGTATTTCATGGTGGTGTTATGTGCCTCTTGACTATGTAATTACAACTAATTGAGAGGTAGTTCCGAAGAATTTTGATAAACATATTTCCGTATCAGCAGAACCGGATCTTTTATAGAGTAAAATTTGACTGGTTCTTGTTTGGGGAATATCGGTTTTCTTTGCAAGTCTATAGGCCGTAATTTTTATTGGAGTAGCATTATTTACTTTTACCTGCTTTCTTCTCTTCAATCGTCCAGTGGCTTTCTGTCTTATCGACTCTGCTTATATGTCTCAAATCATAGAAGCAATTTTGTAGTAAAAATAATAATAAACTAAAAATTACAAATTTCATAAAAAATTATTCTCCATTTGTATTTGGTTAATTAGATCTACAACTTCAGGTAAAGTTTTCTTAGAAAGGTTTTTTAAACTTCTATCAAGAGCAATAGGGTATAAAATATCATAACACTGAATATTCATTACTTCACCTATAGATGTAAACCTACGCTTGTAAATTTTATTTTTGTGTATGACATGAACATTTATATCAATAACTGAAATGATATCAATAAAAAAGATTCCGACTTCAGGTTCCATGAAGAATTGATTCACTTGAATTTGAATATCTGGAACATTTGACTTGGATTCTTCAGAGACTTGAAAACCTAAGTTTTTTAACTCAGTAATGAAAGCATTTTTAATGATTTCTGGACCCCTAGGTTTAGTAAAAACGTATCCCCCGTCAATTCCAAATCCTGTTTTTTTCATTCCTTCGATAAACATGCCATCTTTAAAAGCATCAGGATGGTCATCTGATTTAGTAAAAGAAATAGAGATATTTCGAGAAGGTGCAGCGTTATAAATAGGATCTTTATATTCATATTCAACTGACGCATTCATTAAAGAGCATTTAGAATAAAAAATAAGCAAGAGAGAAGTTATTAATAATAATTTTGTTTTCTTTTTCATAGTTTTCCTTCAGTTTATTTTAGCTATTTCGCATAACGAAATAGGATAATCGACGTAGACTGGCCACAACACTTGCACAGACAAGGGAATTACCAGAAGCCTATATGTCGAAGCGAGCGTTAAGAAACTGTTATGCGTAGTAGCAAATGAATAATGAAACCATTTTGCAATTAAATTAATAGAATTTAGCAAAAAATATGAAATTTATTAAAACGAATAAATATAAAAGAATGCGCTGTTATGCGTAGTAGATATGTTAATAGGAAATAAATTCACTGAATACCCAAACTTTATTACTGTCTGCTGAACTTATTAGTAACCAATAATTGTTCCAGTTTTTAACTTGTTTTTTTTCACGAGTCCTTGCGTGAATTATAACTGTTTCGTCTTTAGGTAAGCTACTTAAAAATGGGCCATCATAATTATTAACAATATAATCTAATTTTTTAAAATCAATTCCAGGCCCTTCCCTCAAAACAACTGGTTCCAATACTTTCCCTTGAATATTTCCAAGAGTAACAATCGGAATATTTGAATAACTCAATTCAGTATTTGGATTAATTTTGAATTCTTTGATATCAAATGAAATAAGATTAGATTTTTCATCGGAAGTGCTGAAAATAATGAATTTATTGTCTGAGTAGCAATCAAGTTTGTATAAATATTCGATACTTTGTTGATTCTTAGAAATATTACAATGCCCATTGCCAAAAGAATCATTACAATTTTGTTTCCCAAAATTATCTTCGCAAAAATTTGCAATTAAAACTAATTTAGAATCCTTGATTTGGTAGTTTCCTTTTGTAAGCCAATTCCATCCTTCAGATGAATAGTAGAATTCAAATTTGTCAGGTTTTGTAAATTTTAATTGTAGAGAGTGAAATCCAGATCCTTCACTTAGATCAGATTTTTCGACTACTTCTTGAAGAGTAACTTGTTTAGGCTTCAGAATAATTGAATCGTTACAATTGACTATCAATACAAGAATTATACTTTTGATTAATATTTTATTCATAAAATTTTCATATCTATTGCGCATAATAAAATAGTGGAGACGACGTTTTAATATTTATAAGTAATAGATGCAAATGTAGAACTAAAATATTCATTTGTTGCTGTATATTCAATAGCTGATCTAACTAATGTTGTAGAAAAAGGATCACTAGTCATTAATTGACTTCTATTTTGTACAACTTTTGCTGATTGGTCAATGAAACCAAGAGATAGTAGAATGGAATCATTTAATTCAAATCCAAGTATAACTTTGAATTCATTAATAAAAGATTTAGTGAAGGGGTTATCTTTTGCTTCGAAAGTTTCTACGTTTCTCCCTGAAGTGACAACGGAATAATTAATGTGTGAATATCCATTTAAAATAGAATATCTATATCCTGCTGAAATATATAACCCGTAAAGTCTTGGAGATTCAAGTAAGAATCCAGCTGCAATTCCTTGGAAATTTTGAGAGAAATTGTAATTGTAGCTTCCAAACCGTCCATCACTTAAGTCGCTTTGGAACCTTTGTAATCCTAGGTTAAGTATAATCCTATTTTCAATTAAATGATAATTTAGAAATAGATTTTGTTCAGACCTGTAATAAGTTCCAAGATTTCCTTTGCTAAATATTCCTGTATTAGGACTAACTCTATCAAATGTAAAATTTGTTTTTTTATATTCGTAAAAGTTTCCTTCAATACTGAACTTTGAATCACCTAAGAATCTAACAAAACCGAAAGTGTTATATTGAATAGAAGGGATATCTAAAGACAGAGATATAGGAAATAGGCTGTTATACATATTGAATTCATTTGGCGCAGCATATGCATTATTTCTTCTTAGATATATTTGATTCGCTTTTCTTTCTTTTTGCTTAATTTCTACTTCTTCTGCATAAATACTGAAGTTTACGATTAATAAAGTTATTAGGGTTAATATGTTTTTGTTTTTCATTTAATTTATTAAAATGTCGCCTAACGAACTATATTCGCATTCCCGGACCATTGCTCAAATCCTATTCCTTCATTCAATCCCAAATACGACAGCATCTCTCAACACCATCGTATCTAAAATCTATCTATAATCCTTCTTTACGGCCTTGGGCAAACCAAAAGAAAATCTTCAAATACCTGCGAAATCAAAAGTTTGTTTTTGAAAACAAGTCCTGTACTACCTGCAGAAATTTCGGCGCCTTCGTTGGCATAAACTTCAGTGACTTCTTTGTTTTCGGGATTGATTTTGAAAACACGAGTGGGTGCTAAATTGGTTCGGTTCATGACATGGCGAATGAATTTGTATGTAGAGTCATGGGCCGCAAGCCAAAGCATTCCATTTTCATCCTCTAAAATATTATCTGGGCCTGCACCAATGGAAATAGAATCCAAATACTTGAGATTTATCTTTCTTGCACTTCGATCTACTTGGTAGACCCGAATGGCTTTTTCTGAAAATACGGATCGATACAACAACTCATCGTTTCCTTTTTTACGAATGTAAATTCCATTCCCTAACATCACGGGAACATTTAGCGCCTGGAATGTTTTTCCGTCATAATAAGATATATCGGCCCGACCACTACGAATGATCATATCCCAATACTTACGAAAGGCATTGCTTGTTCCATTGTCATTAGAAGAAAAAATTTCTCCGGCTTCGTTCATAAAAATATCATTGGGACTTGTAAGGGTGGGATCACTCAAAGTTTTTGTATGAGTCCATTTACCCGAGGCAGATCTTTCAAAAATTTCAATGGTATGTGGATTTTCATCGGCTAACGTATGCGAGATGACAGCTAATGTATCAACACCTTTCACTTTCGCATAACTAATTCCATGTGGACGAAAGTTTTCAGGATAATTGGTTTCAATTTTTTTGGCTTCCAATTTTCCATTCGGATTGACCAAGGAAACTTCAAACAGTGCACCAATGTCCTTCAATCCGTTCCTACGTTCATGGGAAGATACAATGACAGTGGAAGTATCTCGGATAAGATCGAGATCTTCAGGGCCGGGAGTTCCAGAAATTCGTTCACAGCCGACAATTGGCTTTTCCTGAATTTGACCACCGCAATCCAAAACAAAGAAAACGAGGGTGGAAAGGAAGAGGAGAGTCCATAGGGTTTTTACGCGCATCCGACCATTTTAGCCCAGGATTTCAGATTCCTCCAGAAAAATCTTTCTAGACATTATTGTGCACTGCAAAATAATGGAAACATAAGGAGTAACATCCGATGAGCAATGTGGAAAACAAGCTGCAAGATATCGTAAATGCTGGGATTGGCGCCGTTAAAACTTCCAAAGAAGTCTGGGAGAAACTGGTCGTAGACCTAAACGAGAAAAAAAGCAAATTCGAAACCAACTTTCAAAAGTTAAAAGAACAAGGTGAAAGTGATACAAGTGACAATGCCTTAAAAGTAAAAATGGGTGTTGCTTGGGGAATCGTTCGTTTTGACGAAATCAAAGATAATGTCGTAAAGTATTTAGATAAAGTAAAAGAAGGAAACGAAAACAAACCTTCTTAAGTTTTTAGTTTTTTTTGTATCTCACCATCCTGAATTTTCTTCCGGCAGGTTTTGTTCGCAAGGCCTGCTGGGTTTTTTAAACTGAACTTCGGAGTGACCGGATTTGAACCGGCGACCCCTTGCCCCCCAGACAAGTGCGCTACCGCTGCGCTACACCCCGTGTTCTGAAATCCAAAAACCTCACGAACTACGCTTTGGTCAAGTCTTACTAATAGGAATTCAAACTCCGAGATTGTCTGGAGAAATAGCCCAGATAATTTGGCCATGTGCGAATCTTTCTCGCGCTACATTGATGGCGATGGTGGAACCAGGTTGGAAAATTAAATTTTCAGCAGCACCGGAATTTCCCAAAAGTTTTGCTGCAAAATATGTGATGTCTGGATTATGACCGACTAACAGAACCGTATCGGAATTTGTAAAATTAACCAAACAAGAGATAATGTCGGTACAACCTTTACCAGCGACAAGGTCATCGGAAGCAAGCATTTGGCAGCCATATTTTAATTCTTCCGATAGGATTTCTGCGGTGTGTTTGGTTCTTGTATAAGGACTGTAATAAACTTGTTTGACCGCTAAAGAAGAGTTTTTAATAAACTTTCCGATTTTATGAATATCACTGACACCTTTGTCGGTTAGATCTCGTTGCGAATCAGAAATGGTTTGGCTTGCGTTTTCAGCCTCACCGTGACGAACCAAAATGATCTTCATAATACTTCCTAAGTCCAAGATTGGAACTAAGGACTGGCGGAGAAACAAAAAATTAAGGAATTTCTTGCGAAAATGGATGATAGAGACATTCTAAGGATTATGACAGACAAACCCTACCGCAAAAACGTAGGCATGGTGGTTTTTAATTCTTTGGGAAAAGTGATTGTAGGAGAACGAGTACAATTCCCTGGGTCTTGGCAGTTCCCTCAAGGAGGGATAGACGAAGGTGAGGATTATTTAGAGGCCGCTAAACGAGAATTATATGAAGAGTTAGGGGTCAAAAAAGCAACCTATGTAACGGAATACCCCGATTGGATTCCTTATGACTTTCCCAATTCCTTGGGTCTCAATTCCCATCTCCAAAAATTTCGTGGCCAATTACAAAGATGGATCCTCTTCCATTGGGATGGGACTTTAGAAGAATGTGATTTGGTCCACCACGAACAAGAATTTTTAACCATTCAGTTTATGGAAATAGAAGATACGATCCAATCTGTAGTGGAATTCAAAAGAGAAGTGTATGCGAAGTTTGTTCCTCTTTTTAAATCTGCTATCCAAAATTACATTGCAGAGAATTCAAAATCCAAGTAAGTTCTAGAAAGGAGACTATCTTTGGGAAAATCAGAAGAAGCAAGAGCGAGAATATTAGTACGGGGATTTGTGCAAGGGGTCGGATTTCGTTACTATATCCTCCAAAAAGCCCAAGAGATGAGGCTCAAAGGTTATACGCAAAACTTACCTAATGGGGAAGTAGAGGCAGTTGTGGAAGGGGACAAACTTTTTATCGAAGATTTGTACCGAGCCATGCAACGTGGGCCCACAAAAGCAAAAGTAAAGGATCATGTCATTGAATGGAGTGATCCAAAAAATCAATTCAGAACTTTTTTAATTAAGAAATAATATGAAAAAACGAAGACTTGGCAAAACAGGAATGGTGGTATCCGAAATTTGTATGGGTACCATGACGTTTGGCTCCTCATGTAACGAAGATGAGGCGTTTCGAATTTTGGATCGTGCTTACGATGCGGGAATCGATTTTTATGATACTGCTGAAATTTATCCTGTCCCTCCACAAAAGTCTTGGGTTCACAGAACTGAAGAAATTTTTGGAAAATGGATCAAAACAAAACCTCGAGATGGGCTCATCATCGCAACAAAAGTAGCCGGCCCTGGTCATGGTTGGTTCAGCCCCCCACTCCGCGAAGGAAAAACAGCCTTAGACAAATATCATATCCGCCGTGCGATTGAGGGTTCCTTACAAAGATTAGGTGTGGAAACAATCGATTTATATCAAACGCATTGGCCTGACCATGACATGCCCTATGATGAAACCATGGAAGCACTCACCGAGCTGAAAGAGGAAGGAAAAATTAGATACGCTGGTTGTTCCAATGAAACTTCTTTTGGACTGATGAAAAGCCTTTGGACTTCAGACAAATACAATCTGATGCGATATGATTCCATTCAAAATAATTTCTCAATTCTCAATCGTCGTTTTGAAGATGAGTTAGCACAAGTTTGTCGAAAAGAAGGGGTCTCTTTGTTACCTTATTCTCCCCTTGCTGGTGGTGTGCTTACAGGAAAATACAACAGTTCGGTTCCTCCAGAAGGTGCTAGGTTTGTTCGTTATATGGCCGAGGGAGAAAGGCAAAAACGAATGGCCAGTCGTTTCCTTAATGAAAACACTTTGTCTTCCACAGCGGAACTCAAAACCATTGCTGAAAAGTATGGAATGAGTTCGACGGTCCTTTCTGTTGCTTGGAGTAAACAACATGACTTTGTTGCCTCTACCATCATTGGAGCCAATACGGTCGCTCAACTAGAAGAATCATTAAAAGCAACTGATGTCATTTTGTCAGATGAAATTCTTTCAGAAATCAATCTTCTTTCTAAGAAGATCCAATACCCGATGGGTTAAGGTAAATAAATTCAATGAGTTCTAATTCTTACGATGATCATTTAGAAAAAAATTCCGATGGAGAACCAGTTCCATCGGAGAAAAAAATTTCAAAGTTCGAAAAGATCACTTCGGGAGTGTTTCGGAAATTTTTGATTTTATTTTTGATTACCTATTTGTTCCCAGAATGTTCCAGTTTTGGTCCTAAAAATGCACAGAGTAGTCTTATCATTGTTCATATGACAATTGTTAAAGACGAAATGATTTTAGATGAATTGATTGATCCCCGGTTTCAAAAGGTAACCCTAAAAAAAGGGGAGAAAACTTTTGAATACAACGAAAGCTCCGAACACTACTATTACTTTCAAAATTTAAAAGAAGGTCAGTATGAAATTCACGACGCTGTCCATCTTTTGAATCGTGGTGCTTCCGACTTTGCCTTTGGAAGTACCAAACAACCTACAAAAATTGATATCGATTTTGGTAGAAAGGATATTGAAAAATCGCGAGTGGATCTACAACCGGGAACAGTCGTGTTTCTTGGAAGTTTTCATGTGACTGTTGATTTTAAATTCCAAGAAGAACCAAAAATTACGGTTCGCCAAAGTAAAACCAACGAAGAAGAACTAGCTGCTATGGAACATTTGTATAAAAATTTTCCAAGAACCGGTTGGGGACAAAAAGCAAAAAATAGAATGAAATTCCTTTCTTCTTTTGCTCAATAAAAACGGCTACACTAATGTAACCAAATCAGGATTTTGTAAATGAGGTGTGTTATTCCAACTTACAGGTTCCCAATGATCATTTTCTCTTTTAAAAATACTGAGTGAAGAATTGGTAATCGATTTCATAAACACCGGAAACTCAACCGGTTGCATTTTACAGGATAGACCCATCATAATTGCAATGGGAGTACTTGAAGAAACAACAAGTGTACTTTTTACATTTTTTGGAATTTCCTTTGGGCCAAAGGAAACTTTCTCCACATATTCTTGGAAAGTATATGGTTCCACAGGATCCCAAACTCCATGAACCCAATCACTTAATACAATTTGAATCAGTTCTTGGAAATAATCTCTAGTTTCTTCTTTTCCTTCTTCCCAAGCTTTTTTATAAGATTCATATAATTTGGCAAAGTTATCATTCGCATGACGAATCTTAGCTGCAAGGCCGAGCCACATTTTGGAATCAAATTCGTCCCAGGCTGAATTTACCCCTGGTTCCGGAATAAAAAACTGATCCTTTGAAAAACTTTCGATGATTCCTTGTGCGGTTTGTTTTTGCCGGTTGAGTGTACCAGTGTAAACAGAATCAAATTCGATTCTTTGGTTTTTGAAATATTCACCAAGTAGTTTTGCTTGTTTCCAACCATGTTCTGTCAGTTGGTCATAGTTTTTTCCGAGACGATCTGCCTGTCCGTGGCGCACCAGATACAATAAAGACATTTATGTTTGAAACCTCGGGTTGGAAACGCTCAGTGTTTCCTTTAATTGATTTTTTGCAAAATCCCAAACCTTACTTCCCGGTTTTACTTCGAAACCTGGATTGTTTTTTGATTGGTTGCGAATTTCTTTGGCAAATTCTTGATTCCAATCTAAGAGGAGATCGTATTTTTCTTTGCGGCTCAAATTTGAAAATTTGATTTTATCGAAGTCGGTTTCTAACTTAGAGATTTTTAAATTTAGTTCTAAAATACGATTCAAATCCCCTTCGAATTCAGAAGATTCGGTTTCTCTGGCAATCACTCCCAACATATTCCAAGAAACTAATGTTTTGTATGATAACAAATCATCCCCTTCCAACTTAGGAAGCAGGTCTTTCATTAAAAAGTCCTGAATGGCAGAAATGAGTTCCTTTGTTTCTGGTCTATATTGCACAATTTACTCCCATAACAATACTTAAGCGACTGCTTGTAATGTTCCGTATTTAAATAAAAAACCTTGGCCTAAATCAAACCCAGTGTTGATGGCAATTTCCAAATCAGCCTGAGTTTCTATCCCTTCCAAAATACATTGGGTTTTTTGCAATTTGGCAAATGCCAAAAACCCTTTTAAAATCTCAGAATAGTTTTTGTCGGTACGAAGTAAAGACAACCAACGCCGATCAAACTTTAAATAACTCGCACCCTCTAAAAATTCAAAACAAAATAAATTGTTTTTCCCACCAATATCATCCAAAGCAAAAGGAATGTTCATTTCTTTAAGATGGTTCATACAAAACTTTGAATCTTCAACCGAAGCATAGTCTGTGTTTTCAATCAATTCGCAAACTATGTTTTTTTCTCTCTTAAAAACAGATTCCCAATGGTCAGTATGAATTTCCTTACTATAAACATGGGCATCCATATTCAAAAACAATGGATAACCTTCTGGCCGATTTTGAATTTGAAAGTTTTTCAATTTTTTCTCAAAATCAAAAAAGAATCCAGGATCATTATGTAAAATTTGGAAAGCTCGGTCAGGTGCAATTTTTCCACCATTTGTATAAAACCGCGCTAGTGCTTCATAAGCCACTGTTTTCTTTTCCAAAATAGATACGATTGGTTGGTATTCCGATGCAAAACTACCATTCCAATATATGGTTTCCAAAGATTGATACTCTTCCCAATACCTTGGTAATTGGAAAACATCCATTCCTAAATCCAGAGTTTGTTCCATAAAAACCCCCGCTCTCTCCAGGAAAGTGCAGGAGAAGTTAGAGTCAAGATAAATGAGACTAATTCTCAATACAGGAGATGGACATAATATACGAAAATTCGATTGGGCTACAGAGATTCAATGAGTCGCATGGCTTCCCATTCCATCTCTGCTGTTCGCCTACCAATCGCCGCAAGTTCAATCCCTTTGTCTTTTCCAGAAAGATGTCTCTCTGTTTGTTGTGCACTACCGATGGCCCAACGAACATTACCCATAATTTCCCAAAAAGTCACTTTGAAAGGATCCACTGGGATACCGGAAGTTTTTTCGTAAGCTTCGTAAAAATCTTTGCGATCGCCAAAACCACCGACTTCTTTGTTTAGGCGACCAAACCTCCAATCACGCATACACAACCAAGCAATGTCTTCATGACGATCGCCAAAGTGAGCAAATTCATAATCTAAAATTCCCTGGAGTCCTTCAGCGTTCATCATAAAATTTCCAGTGCGAAAATCTCCATGAACCAAAACAATTTCATCAATCGAAGGAGAATGAGATTCCAACCAATGCAAACATAATTCAATGGCCGGGTGTGCTTCAGGAAGTTCGTCTAACGATTGTCTTAGATCAGAGATAGCAATGGATGCATAATTTTCTTTAGTGACAATTTTCAGTTTTTGTTTTAGTTCTTCATCGGAAACAGAACTGGGTTTTACTGTATGGAGTTTGGCTAAGTTATCTGCCAGATCCGTTACCATCCGAGTTTTACGATAGGAATCTAATTCTCTATCTTTGGTGATGTAACGGCCAGTGGCTTTGCCTCCAATTTTTTCCATTAGAAAAAAAGGAGACCCAATGATATCAGGAGTTTCTTCCAGAAATACAGGAGTGGGAGTTTTGACACCGGCTTTGTAAACAAGTTCAGCCACTTTGAATTCATCTCGTTTGGACAAAGAAGAAAGTAAACTTGCACCTTTGTCAGTTCTTAGAACTAACGATTGTTTACCGGATTTAGAAACCAAGTCCAAGGAATAATTGTCTTGGCAAGCCCCTCCACTTAGGTGGTGGATACGCGCGACTTTCACATCGTCATTCCATACGGCCGATAAGTGGAGTCCTACTTTCTCCTGTAGTTCATTCATTTCCATGGTTTTCTAAAAGTCCCACTTCTCAGATACGTAGTTTCGACCAATGACCATTTTATGCACCTCAGATGGCCCATCAGCAATCCTTGCCGCTCTTGCATCGCGATAAAACAATTCAAGCGGTAAGTCTCGGGAATACCCTTTGCCCCCGCAAATTTGAATCGCCATATCGATGGTATTACAGAGAGATTCGCTGACTTTCCATTTTGCCATAGAAGTTTCTTGGCGAGCATCTTTTCCCGTTTTCAACAACCAGGCAGCTTTTAATGTGAGAAGGAATGCCATTTCAATTTCTGTGGCACGTTCCGCAAACATCCATTGGATTCCTTGATGGTCAGCAATTCTTGAACTAAACACTTGTCTTTCTTTCGCATAACTTCGTGCAATCGAAAGTGCCCTTCTTGCCATTCCTGTCCAACGCATACAATGAGTCAAACGAGCCGGACCAAGTCTCTCTTGAGAAAGTCGAAATCCTTCTCCAATACGACCGAGAATCATATCTTCTGGAACTTCTACATTTTCAAAATTAAGTTCGCAGTGTCCTCCGGGTCCATGAGAGCCCATAAGTTCAATTTCTCGAACCATAGTATAACCTTTCGCATCTGTTGGAACAAGAAACATTGTGGTTTTACGGAAACTTCCATTTACCTTTGCCATCACAATTAAATACTTTGATCCATTGGCTCCCGTGCAGTACCACTTGCGACCATTGAGGATGTATTTATCCCCTTGTTTTTCAGCATTGGTTTGTAAGGTGGTGGGATCAGATCCTGCTCCAGGAGCCGGTTCTGTCATCGCAAAACCCGTTCGTAATTCACCTTTGATAAGTGGATGGAGGATGAGTTCTTTTTGTTTTTCTGTGGCTGCCAAAGAGAGCAAATGCATATTCCCTTCATCCGGTGCATCACAGTTAAATATATAAGGAGCAATAGGTGAACGACCCAGTTCACTAAAAATGATACAAGTTCCAATTAAATCTAAACCCAATCCACCTTCTGATTTGGGAAGATGAGGTGTCCAGAATCCAGCGGCCTTTACTTTAGCGCGCGCTTGTTGGTTGATATCTTCTGGCATTCGACCTTTTTCATAATCATAATGTTTTTCCAGAGGAATGATTTCATTTGTGATGAAGTCTTGGATGTTTTTGCGAAGTGTTTCCACTTCTTGGGAAATTTCAAAGTCCATTGATTCCCAGAATTACAAGAATCAATGAGTAACGTAAAATCTTTTTTTAGTGAGATCGAAAAATAGGTCTTTCACGTTTTGAATTTCTTCTAATTTCAAAATGCAAATGTGGACCGGTCGCTCTACCTGTTTGTCCTACTTCCCCAATTTTTTGTCCCTTTTTTACTTTCTGACCAACGTTTATATTAAAATCAAAAAGATGTCCGTATCGGGTTTCGTATCCTAAACTATGTTTTAAAATGATAAGATTTCCGTATCCACCTTGTTTACCTTTAAAAACAACTTCACCATCCATCGAAGCAAATACATCTGATCCTTGTTCGGCGGCCAAATCAACTCCACCATGAAAAGTTTCTTTTTTTGTAAATGGATCTAGTCGTTTTCCAAAAGCAGAAGAGATACGTGCTTCCGTTAATGGGAACTGAAATCCAAATCCATAAAAAAAAGATTTTTCTGATTTCCCCATAGTAACACCAGGTAAAAACCATTTTCCTCTTTCTGAATCGAATTGTAATTTGTTGGAATCAATATTATATTTTTCGGCTAACTTTAATTTGGTTTTTTCATCACCATTCCCTTCTTCAGGATGAAAGGTTCCGCGCATGTTGGGAATTTCTAAAACCATACCTGGTGACAAATCATGAGGAGAACTTAATTCATTTACAGAAGAAAGAGTTTCCAAATCCATCCCGGTGCGTGCCATGATTTTAAAAAAGTTATCTTCTTTTCGCACCTTGTATTCGTAGTACTTAAGTGGAATGAGTTCTTCTCTCTTCACACCTGATTTGGAAATCCGTAAGTTTTCTTTGATTTCCGAACGAAGATTTTTTAAGGAAGGGTTGGAATATTCCAAATTTGCCAGAGTGAGTGGACTTGCTCCAAGAGAAGTAAAAATACAGATGGTGCTTAGAAACAGTGCCCATTTTGGAAAATTGACGGTTTTAGACATAATCTTCTAATTTGAATATCGGCCATTTTCTAAAAAAACGATGACGATTCTTGCGGAAATTGAGGAACTGTAAGGCAGATGCAGAATCGTTTTTTTGAGATCTTTCGGCTTACTGCCTATTCTTTAGGTCTCGTATATGTTTGTTCCTTCTTTTATTCCGTTATTTTTTTAGCCTTCGTCAACAATTCGGTGCTTGGTGATCGAATCCCCGAAGATCAACTTCTCCCCCTCTATGAAGAGTATTGGGAAGGGAAAATGGATTTTTCCACGATGCTTGCCGAATACGAAAAAATTGTGACACCCATCAAGGAACAATTTCAGAAAGAAATTACTGAAAATCCTGGTTTGTTACTCTCTCAATTTTATGATAAGGTGTTTTCCGAAAAACCTCATTATTTACTAGGGCATTCCATTCCGTGGTTTTTATGTTATGTGGGCCTAGGGTATTTGCTTTATAAAAAAGTATTACAAATTCCTGTCACAAATCTTCAGGATGAGTTATCTGTACCTATTTTACTCCGAGGCATTGCAAACGGATTCCTATGTTTTATTGTAGTGGTTCTCTTTGGATTGGCCTTAGAAAGACTTTCTATTCCTGTAGAATCTGGAGTTTTTGCAAAAAAACTTTATGAAGCCATTCATGGAAATGCATACCTGCTTGCTTGGGGAATTTATGTTGTGGGGATTATTACAGGAATTTTGGAAGAAATTTTCTTTAGAGGCTTTTTATTAAAAGCCTTTATCGATAAAGGCCTTGCCCAAGAAGGTTTGTTCATTGTATCCTTAATTTTTGGATGGCTTCACTATGGTGAAGGAACTTCCATTGCCATTCCATTCATTATCTGTGGTGTTGGTATGTTCTTTGGATATATATATATCAAAACAGGAAATATTTGGATCGCTATGGCTTGTCATGCCACATACAATTCGTTAGGTTTAATCAACGCTTACCTTCAACTTCCTGGAGTTCAGTCATGAGTTTTATTTTAAAAGGATTCCGATCCTTTATTGTTTATTTTTGTTTTCTACTATTGTTTTCTACCACTGGGTTTAGTTCTCTTTTTGCAGGAGAAACAGTAGAAATTTTAGGTGGCCCAGAAGACGTTAACTTACGCTTGGTGGCTCTACTCAATAAACTGGATCCTGATTTTTATGCAGACGAAAAAACACAAGGGTTTGTTTATCGATATAAAAACCGGTGGAAAAACCCTTATGATTTTAATATCTATGTAGGCAAGGTTGGAAAAACTTCCCCGGATTCCATCATTCGAATTGAATCTCCTAGACGTGGCCAGGAAAGAATGTGGAAAGAAATCATGGAACAAGAGTTACTCCAAAAACCACCCCATGAATCGGCAGTGCCATTGTCAGAAAAATATCATGCGATCTCTCAAGGATTGAATTTGATCACACCAATGGCTTCTGTTGGTTATAATTCATGGAATTCTCCCCTCTTTTCCAATCGAGATACAATTGTGAGTATGGGTATTTATCTTTTATGTGATTTGATTTTGGCAGGTGGTGCTTATATGTATGCCCAAGACAAATTACCTAAAAAAAATATTTGGGACAATATGCTAAATACAAAAGGTCCAGGAAATGTTTGGGAATCACCGAATGCTGTAGGTGTATTTGCGGCTCTTGCTGTCTCAAGGGCTGTGCGAGCTTTTGATGCTTGGGAAGATACAGCAGCACATAACAAAACGGCACAGTTTGGTTGGTCGTTTAAATTTTAATTGTTCTAATCGACCAACTTTTTCTCGATTTTTATTTATGATTTGAATAGATCCCTTGCGGTATCGGAAGCACTGGATCTTTCAAAATCTTCTCTTTCAATTAAAGTTAAATCCAATCCTTCTTTGTCGATTCTGCTTAGAATCTTTCCAATATCTGCCACCTTACTCAATTTAGTTGCTAAATATTTAAAAGTGGCTCCACAATCGGGGCATTTTTTATCTTTTAGATAATTGAGTCCTAATTTTTTACAATTTCCACAAGTTCCGTAAAGATCATCGATATAGAGTAGTTGTTTTTTTACATCTTCCACATTGAGTTGTCGCCAAACTCTAACAAATTTAGTATTCTTTCCGGATGTATCTGAAGTCATAGGCAATAGGAAGTATCGTTAATGAATCTTGTCAAGAAGCAATCCTCCGCGGTTTTAATCCTACTAGTTTGTCTTTTCGGTTTTTTAGCCGTTGCCATTGGTGCCTTTGGGGCACACGGACTTAAAAAAATAATAGCTCCAGAGCTTATGGTGATTTTTGAAACGGGAAATCGTTATCATTTTTATCATACACTGGCTGCACTCATTTCATTTTTGTTGTTACAGCAATCACTCCAATCGGATTCATCAAGTAAAAGCAAAACATTCTTAAGAGTAGCCACTTGGGCATTTCTATTAGGAATTCTAATTTTTTCTTTTAGTTTGTATGCCCTGGCAATCACAGGGATTCGTGTTTTAGGAGCCATCACTCCTATAGGAGGAGTGAGTTTTTTAATAGGTTGGATTTGTTTAGGACTAGGATCTTTTTATCTCTTTGTTCCAAAGAAATAATGACCTTGTTTACTAATTAAATTTCTAGAAATTAAGCCGTCTGCGATGAGTAATAACCCTTCTGCGGCGGCTTTTTTAGCTTCTTCTGGACTATCTTTTTGAAGTGCCATGAGTTCGTGTACATACTTTCTTTTTTGTACATCCAAAACTCCAAGCATTGATCCTGCAATTTTTTCATCCATTTGCATGAATGCCAAAGCGAGTGTTTGTGGCGGTGTTTCGATACATAAATAATACAAAGCTAGGTTATCAAAATATGATAATTGGCTTAGTTTTTCTAATACTTGTTCTGATCCTGACATAGAATTCCTTTGAATACTTTTATTGATTTATTATTTTGTTACTTCTTTGATTTTTCCATTCAAATAGGAAATCAAATGTTTGGAATCTGCCGCTTCACCGGTAGCCTGTTTCATCAAGGTGTCCACGTCATAAATTTTACCTTTAGAGTGAATGTTTTTACGAAGCCAACCCAGTAGGTCAGAAAAATCACCCTTCGCAGAAAACTTGTTATGCGAATCAGGAAATTCTTCTGTGAATTTTTTGAAAAATTGTGAGCTGAAGATATTTCCTAATGTATAAGTAGGGAAATATCCAAAAGCTCCCATCGACCAGTGGATATCTTGTAAAACACCTTCTGCATCATTCTCAATGGTAAGTCCAAAACTTTCCTTCATCTTGGTATTCCAAATTTCAGGTAAATCCTTTACTTGGATTTTTCCATTGATGAGATCTCTTTCAATTTCAAATCGCAAAATGATATGAAGGTTGTAAGTAACCTGGTCAGCTTCCACTCTTACTTTAGTTTTTTCAGTGCTATTGATGTATTGATATAATTCTTTGAAAGGAAGTTCCTTGTCTGTCAGTCCAAAATCAGATAACAAAATAGGATAAACAAATTCCCAAAATGGTAAAGAACGTCCTACTTGATTTTCCCACAATCGACTTTGAGATTCATGGATTCCCAAACTTAAAAATTCTGTAATGGGTGTGGGCCAATTTGGCATAGCTGACAATCCAGATTCATAAAGAGAATGGCCTGTTTCATGTAACACACCAAAGATGGAAGAAAGTGGATCTGTTTCGGAATATCGAGTTGTGATTCGTTTATCACCCTTTCCCAAACTTGTAGAAAACGGATGGTTACTTGTATCCAATCTCGATTCTTTTGTAGTGAGTCCGAGAAGGGATGGCAAACGATTACAAAATTTAGTCTGTTTCTCTATTGAGATAGGTTCTGGAAATGGATTTTTGAATTTAGGTGCTGTGGACACTATAGGAACCAGGGATGCTTTCAAATCAGAAAACAAAGTTTGAATTTGACTGGCTTTGGCACCTTTTTCATAACTATCGAGCAGTGCATCATAAGGTTCGGTCGTATAACCAAAGTAATCTGCTTGTTTTTTAGATAATTGAACCAGTTCCTCTAATCGTTTTGCAAAGGATTGGAAGTTTTTTTCTTTTTTTGCTTCAGCCCATTCCGCATGTGCGAGGTTGGTTACTTTTGCAAATTCGGAAACAAACTCCGAGGGCAATTTATCAGCCCTCTCCTTTTCTTCCATCAGAACTTCCAACTCGCGATTCCAAAGGGATCGTTCTGATTCGGGTAGTTCACCGATAGATTGTTTAGCAGATTGGATTTGGTTTAAAAAAGATTTATCGGTCATCCAATCGTGGGTGAGCTCTGCCACCGCAGCAATTTGTGCTGATCGGTATTCTCGCCCTTCTTCCGGCATCATCACTTCCGAGTCCCAATGGAGGACAGATGCTACGTCTTGGAATAATTTGATTTTACGATATTGTTTTCGATAATTTTCGAGTGCTTGGGGCAGGGCCATAGTCTCATTTTCTTCCTCCCACACTTTCTGGAACCAAAAATCATTGACCCCTTACCCACAACCAAAACTATGTATTTACTGTCGCGGGTGTGGTGTAACGGTAGCACAGCAGCCTTCCAAGCTTCTGGCGAGGGTTCGAGCCCCTTCGCCCGCAAAAGACAGACTCCTTTTTTTCAAAATCCAATCATCATCAAAGAATCTATCCGAAGGGATCGAACAGTGACGCGAGCTGGTTTGTGAGTGACCCATAGGGAACGAACAAATCAGTAAGAAAGCCACGATGGCGAATCAAGAGCGGCGCCGTGACTCGGAGCGTTGTGAGGACACGATGGCCGAACAGCGGAGAGGGCGAGCCCCTTCGCCCGCGCGTACAGGATAGGATATGAGTATCCCCGCCCGATTAGGGTGGGGAACTAGACCCGCCACCCAATGACTTCCTTCTATCACAATCCTCTCATTTCTAAAATCCCAATCCCAAAACCCTGGAATTTATTTTGGGAAAGTTCGTATTATTACTTTTGCCTACTTGGCTTTGGTCTTAAGAAGCCCTTCCGATCTTGGTTGCTTCTTTGACTTCTACCAGTTTTCCCGTTTTGACATCATAATAGTATCCGTAGACAGGGATGTCTTTGGGAATCAAAGGATGGTTTCGGATTCTTTTGACGTCATCGATCACACTTTGTTCCAAATGATCGAAGGTTAAAAAAGGGATGAACTTCGCTTCGTCGGAACCACCCGATTCTTCTACGTTTCGCCATCCATTGGAATCGATCGTTGCCGTTTTTAAACTTTTGGAAAGGAGGTTACGAATGATCGGATCTGTGAATAACTCCATTCCGCAGTCGGAGTGGTGGATCACGAAAAATTCTTTGGTTCCTAATAGTTTATAAGAAATGACCAAGGAACGAATCGCATCATCACTCGCACGGCCGCCAGCATTTCGAATCACGTGCGCGTCTCCTTCTGCAAGGCCTGCGTATTTGGCAGGATCCAGTCTTGCATCCATACAGGTGAGGATGGTAAAACTTCTCGCAGGAGGTAGGGCAAGTTCGCCTTTTTTCCCAAATTCCGATGCATATTTTTCATTAGCATCGATGACTTCTTTATGGACTTTACTTGTTTCTTGTTGGATGAGTGTGTTTGACATAGTAGAGATAAAATTCAATATAACAGATGGAGCAAGGAAAGAATTTTCTCGGGATGGATTTCCTTTCTGAATTTGCACATTGGATTTGGCAAATGACCAAGAGATTGGAGATGGATGGAAAAGGTAAAAATGTATATCGAGTTAGGTGCTCTAGGCCCGCGCCAGGGATACGGAAGGCTTGGTCACCTGCGATCGTTAGATGGCAGGTGACGGGAGCGAACGCGAACCCTGGAGTAGCCCGTTCATTTTACCAAAGAGTGTTGGTTTTGTTAAAATTTGAGGCGCCAAAAAAAATCAACACTCACTCATGATAAATAAGTGTTAATTATTGTTAGTTTGCCAGAGCGTAATCCGTATATCCTTTTTCGCCAGGTGTATATAGAGTGGTTTGGTCAAAAGAAGCTAAGCTGATGTTCTTTTGGAATCTTGTGACTAAGTCAGGATTGGCTAGAAATGGTTTTCCAAAAGCAACTAAGTCGGCATTGCCGGAGGACAAATCTTTCTCTGCACGTTCTGCGTCGTAACCACCACTGAGGATGAGTGTTCCTTTGAAGGCTTTTCGAATGTTCTGAACCGTTTCTGGTTCTACCGTTGGAGCACCCATAGAAGAATGATCCACCAAATGGATGTACACAATTCCTACTTGATTTAGTTTTTCAGCTAACAATGAATATTCTTCATGAGTTTCTGGGAACGGTAAAAGGTCATTATAAGCACCGTAAGGGGACAAACGGATAGCGGTTTTATCTTTTCCAATGGCTTCGCTCACAGCAGTTGCCACTTCGACAACAAATCGAATTCGATTTTCGATAGATCCACCATATTCATCGGTACGTTGGTTTGAAGATGGGTGTAAAAACTGTTCCAACAAATATCCATTCGCTGCATGTAATTCAACACCATCAAAGCCCGCTTTAACGGCATTTTTAGCAGCATTTACAAATTCTTCTTTTGTTGTTAGTAATTCTTGTTTGGATAATTCATGGGGAGTGGAATGATCTTTCATTCCATCGGCATCGGTCCAGATTTGGTCTTTGGCAAGAATTGCAGAAGGCCCAACCACTTTTGCACCTTTTGGTAAATTGAGTTCATGAGCAATACGACCTGTATGCATCAATTGAACAAAAATTCTACTGCCCTTCGCATGGACTTTGTCTGTTACTTTTTTCCAAGCAATCGTTTGTTCTTCAGAAAAGATTCCTGGGATTCTCGCATAACCAAGACCATTCGGTGATGGAGATGTTCCTTCTGTCACGATGAGTCCGGCTTCAGCTCTTTGTTCATAGTAAGTGGCGACAATGTCACCGGGAACATTTCCAAGGGAACGGGAACGGGTCATGGGGGCCATCACCACTTTATTTTTTAAGGTTAGATTTCCTAATTTCGCTTCTGAAAATAATGATTTCACAAGGTTCTCCAAATTTGATTGATAAAAAATAGACTACAACATCAAGTGATTTGATATTGTATTTATTTAATATTAAACTATTTTTGAAAAAATTTACAAATCGATCCCGAGGATGGTTAAATCGTCCTGGCGATCCTGACCATTGAGAAAGATTTGTAGTGTTTTTAGGAGGTGGTCTTCGGCCGCATCCAAACTGAGATTTCTGGTGGATTGAAAAAGTGCGTAGGCTTTTTCCTCTCCAAACTCCTCTTCCTTTGGGTTGAAAGCTTCAAAAACACCGTCGGTAAATAAAAAGAGCCGGTCCCCGGTTTCCCAATGAAGTTCCGATTGGCCGTAATGGGTTTGTTTTTTGAGGCCCATCATCCTACCGGTTTTTTCTAAAAGTTGAATTTCATTCTTTTTCAAAAGAACGGCAGGAGGATGTCCAGCCGAAGCAAACTGGATTGTTTTTTTATCGATATCGATATCTAAAATCAAAGCCGTTAAAAGGCTATTGAGGGATACAAAGTTATCCATAAACTCTTCGTTAAAAATTTCCATTACCTTGGATGGCATCAATTCAAAGTTTTTAATATTATCATACAAACCTTTGATCGCCATAGTAATCATCGCTGCATGGACTCCGTGACCAGTTGCATCAGCAATTAGAATTCTAAACTTAGTTTCATTCAATTGACAAACATCAAAAAAATCTCCTCCCACTTCTGATACAGGAAGATAACGATACACAAGATGTAATTGGTGAAATAACTTTGGATCGGTGATTAAAGAATTCTCTTGGATTTTTTTAGCAACAAAAAGATCTCTTCGCATGGCACTTAAAGTTTTGTTTAAAATATAAGTTCTTTCTTTGACCTTTTCTTCTAAGTCCAAATTGGATTTTTCTAAATTTGATTTTACAAGTGCTTCTGCGGTTTCCTTTTCTTTGATGATGGTATTGTAACGATCTGCAAGCGCAAAGGCAAGTAACAACATTTCGGCGGCTGATCCAAATTGTGGGCCATCAATGGTAAATGAATTAGTAGGAATGAATCCTAAGGCTCGAAGTGTAGAAACAATCAAAGCAGAAAATAAAAATGCAAAGGCTAGTAGGAAAAAATAGGCAATTCTTTCTTTTTGGAACGAACAAATGATGGCATTGAATAAAATCCAAAAAGCTGTAAAGGAATGACTTACCACCATAATTTTAATAAAGGAATCAAAAGACAAAATGTAAAAAAGAGGTAATACGATTTGAACTACAATCAAAACTTTACTTACAAAATCCAGTTTTGGTACTAATTTTTTGGTATTTAATAAATTCCGCATAAAGACCAAAAACAATATCAATACAACGGAGATTAAAATGTTGATCAAATATTGATCCATCCAAGGTGAATTTTGCCATAGATATTCCGAAGCAATTCCGTTATGCGAAGCAATGGTCAAAGCAGTCGAAAGAACCAAGAAAACATATAAAAGATAATTAGAATCCTTAAGGATAAAAAATACAAATAAATTGAATATAGCCATGGCTAAAGCGATTCCAAAGTATAAGGCTTGGATGACATGGTCATCGATCTCGTGTCTATCGTAGGTAACTTTGTCCCAAAGTTGGATAGGAAGGTTGATGGCATTGGGTGAATTTACTTTTAAATATAAAGTAGCGGTTGCATTTCCAGAAAATTGGATCGGAAAAACAAAAAATCGACTTTTGTAAGGACGAAGTGAAAGTGGAACCGTATAACCAGAATGAATTTCTTTGAATTCTTTTGTACTTTGAAAGTATAAATCCATTGTTTTTAATCTGGGATAGGCAACAACAATCACGGTATCTTTAGGAATTGGATTTGGATTTTGTACTTGGATTCGAAGCCAATAAGTAGATTTTGAATAAGAAAAATTGAAAGCTTCCTTGGAAGAGGGAACTTTGATGAATTTGGCTGCGTATTCCGGGGACTGAATGGTTTCAAAGTCCAATTGATTGTTTGGATCTTCTAATACTAATATAGAGTTGGCGAGATAGATGGGAGAAGTTTCTAAATTTTTTAAATCAATTGTTGTTTCCTGCCCGAACACTTCTCCGTTTCCTAAAAAAAGAAAGATTACCAAAACGCGAATGAACGGAATCCATTGGTTTTTTACCCTTTTCATTGTTTCAGCAAATTGAATCTCAAAATTTTTCTTCATCATTTGTTTTCTGCTCCAAACAAATCGATGGAGAAAACCTGATTGCCTTTAACAAATATAGATATGCCATCAAAACTCACGGAAAAACCAGGAAGGGCAGGAAGAATTTTTTCAGCCATCACATCTCCCTTGGGTGAAAATAGGAAAACTGCAACCTGATCATCATCGGTATAATCATCATATTTATTTAAGACGATGATTGGATGTTTTCCATCAATGGTAAAGAGAGATAATACTTCCGAGTCGATTTGTTTTTCTAATATCAAATTTCCTAAAAAGTCGATCATATAAATTCCTGAATAGTCATCCGTGATGATGATCCGGTCTTCCGTCACAAGGACTGGATTTTTTTCCAATCCGAAGGCATGGGGTCCAATTGTGTCTGTCGTACTAAAAGGAAACTCTTTGATTATTTTCAATTGGGAATCTAAAAGATAGGATCCGTCCAAAGAAAAAGGCAAATAAATTCCACGGGGATATTCTACCGGCTTGGAAGACAACTGCTGGAGTAAACTCACTCCAGATTCATATTTCTTTTTGAACTCTATTTTTTTTCCAGAATCAGCAGATTCAACTATTGCGTAATAGTAAAACAAACGAAAACTAGAATCGATAAACACAGGATGAAACTTGGAAGAATAGTGAAAGGTTACTTGGTCTTCTGCATTCATTCCCACAATGCCTTTCAATGTATAAAATAACAATTGACCGGATTCAGTTTCAAAGGCCTTTCCTGAAAAAACTTCCCATCCAGGGAGGGAGATGGTTTTTATGGAAGCCCCTGTTTTCAAATCATAAACTACAATTTTAGACTCATAAGGAAGATACAATTTGTCCGAAAGAATCGAAAAATTAATGTTATGCGAAATTCGATTTTCGGATATATCTCTTTCTTCTGTGGAAAGGATTTCGTAACATTGAAATCGGAGAGGAACAGATAAAATTTCCTTTCCAGATAAATCATAAATACGTAGGGTTTCCGGTCGATTGAGTTGGGAATAATATTCTGATCCCTTTTGGAATCCCTGGTAATAACAAAGATATCCTGATTGGTAAAATAATATGGGAATTTTTAAACCTTCCAAAAAAGGTCTTTGGACATTTTTGGACCAAAGAATTTCTTTTTTGGTTAAATCGTAAGTTTGTAATTTCCAATCTTCTTTCGTATTTTTTGTGAGAAAAACAAATTGGTCTCTTGAAATAAATTCTGAAACCAAAACAGATTCAGTTTCTTCCAAACGGAGAAGTTCTTTGGAATCAGTGGGAAATCCTTTTTTTTGAATCTCTTCAAATTCCTTAGGATATTCTTTCGGAAACCAGCGACGTAACCAAAGTTTTACAGAAGTGTGTACATTTTCTTCTCGTTTGAGATAAAGTTCTTTTAACTTCTCCTTCTCCGATAAAACAACTATCTCCAAAATTTCTTCAAAGAAAGAATAAGGAAGTTTTGAATCTTTATGAGTGATGATTCCAGCGATCGTTGGATTTCGAATCAGTTCTGAACGCTGGTCATCAATTCGTTCGGCAGTCTGTTCGTAAAACTCTGGATAGGTGGATCTTGGATCACCAGACCCTCGTGTTTTGATCCACCAAAGGCTATGACAGTCACGACATTCATAGATTTCAGAAAATCTACTGATAGGATTCCCAACGATATCATCAATAGGAAAGGTGGGTGTTCGTGTTTCGTCCTGAGCTGGTACTGACCTCGAAAAACTAGAAGATCCTTTCTGGCAAAATAGGCACGGCATATCGTTTCGAGGAGTTTAGGTTTATCTATAAATTTGTTTTCCGTCAAGCCCGATTCATTCGTTACGAAATAAACTAAAGTGTTCGCTTAGTTCTTGGCAATTTATTTCGTCGATTTTATCATACCAATAATCCATGTCGACTCTACCTAAGACATACGAAGCTTTACTAGCAGATCTAAAACGTTTGGAAGAGGAAAACCAAATGTTAAAACAATCACATGGAAATAAAAACCTAGACCATTCTAGTTTAATCAATGCTTTGCAGTTCACACAATTTTCAATCGATACAATCTCTGATGCCATTGTTTGGACGGATGAAGACGGAAATTATGTTTTTGTGAACGATGCTGCTTGTAGAAACTACGGATACACGAAAGAAGAATTACTTTCTATGCAAATGTTTCAAGTAGATCCTTTGTTTACCGTTGAAATGTGGAAAGCTCATTGGCAAGAAATCTTAGAACGCAAATCCTTTTCTATCGAAACGATCAATCGTACAAAAGATGGAACCTCCTTTCCAATCGAAGTGACTGTCAATTTAGTAGAATATGGAGGAAAAAAATACAACTGCGGTATCATTCGTAACATCACTGAAAGAAAACTCGCTGAAAATAATTTAAAACAATCTGCCATTCGATTAGCAGAATTAAACTCTACTAAGGATAAATTTTTTTCGATCATCGCACATGATCTACGAGGACCACTTGGAACACAAAAAGAATTCACAAAAATCCTAAGTGAAAAAGATTCTTCCTTCACTGATTCCGAAAGAACTTCTTATTTAAAAATGTTGGAAGAATCTTCTGATTTAGTTTATTCTCTACTCGAAAATTTATTAGATTGGGCTCGTTCCCAAACAGGTGCCATCCAATTCCAACCAATTTCTCTCCCTTTTTATGATTTAGTACAACGAGTGATAGGGCTTCTAAGTCTATCAGCTAACAAAAAGTCAGTGGCAATTCATAACAAAATTCCAAAAGATTTGGAAATTTTTGCCGATCCATTTATGATTGAAACGGTCATTCGTAATTTGATTTCCAACGCAATCAAATACAGTTTAGAAGGTAAGCAGGTAACCATAGGTGTTTTACCTTCGGAACAAATACCGGAACCAAAAGAAAATTCTAAACCAAAAATGGTATCTAGTTTCAAAACAAAAATAGATCCAAATGCCACTATCTTCTTTGTAAAGGATACTGGCGTGGGTATGAAGGAAGAACAAATTCAAAATTTATTTCGACTGGATCGAAAGACCTCTACTTTAGGTACAAATCAAGAAACAGGTACTGGGCTTGGCCTCATTCTGTGTAAAGAATTTTTAGAAAAACATAAAAGTACCCTTTGGGTAGAAACTGAAATCGATGTAGGCTCCACATTCTTTTTTCAATTAGTACAAAACACAAAAACTATTTAACATCATTCTAATTTCTGAATGAAAAGGTTTCCCTCTCAACTTTTTTGTTATAGATTCTATATTCATAAATTATTTATTGATATAGATGAAAATCGTAGTCAGAAATTTTATTTTACTCATATCGTTATTGGTTTCCCCTCTATTTGCACAAAACAATTCGAATCCTTCAGAAACAGATTCTAAACAAAATTCTAAATCTTCTTCTTTTTTGGGATCTGGTTTAAAGGTATTAGAGTTTGCTGGCGAATTTGCACAGACCCCTTCCGAAGGTGGCCCCCAATCCGTATCTAGTATTTTAAATTCATCTCGAGTGGCTTCCAGTTTAGTCAACAGTAACTCAACGAACAACCTCAACCCACCAGGGATCATCACAGAAAGTTCAGATTCAAAACCAACTTCTACAATTTCTCCTCGAATCAAATACTCTCACCAATTCACAGAAGATTTTTTTGTAGGATTTGTTTATGCTAAAGGTGAACAATACAACGATACTCGAACTAGTTTTAGTACAAACGGACTTTATTTAAATGACCGAATCCATTCAGGAATCAATGAAGTTGGTTTTAAAATTGGACTGGGCCCATTAAATTATTTAACTACATCCAGTTCAACAGAACTCAGTTTCAACTATTCAGAGTTATCTTCGAAAGGTCCATTCCAATCTTTCCAATTAAAATTTCCTTTTTTAAGAACGGGAGACCAAACTGTCACACAGGGATTAGCTTTCTCAACTGGAACTGTAGAATTTAGAACTAAAAATTATGGAATGGACTATGGGTTTGTCACTTCCATCACAGACTGGTTGAACTTCTATATGGTCGGTGGTTTTACCGTTTTTTCTGGACAATTGAAACTTGCTTCTTACGGGATTGAAACCTCATCGACTGGTTCTTTAAATGCAAGTAACCAAGTTACATTTAGTTCGCCCGTTACCAGATCAGAATTAACAATGTTCCAATCCAAAGAAGGATTCGCAAAAGGCCTTACCGGCGCAACGATGTCGTTGGAGTTAGGACTTGTTTGGAAAATTTTTGAAACATTGGGAGTGAAATACGGTGGATTCTACCAAATTTCTTCCTTTAGTATCTCTGAAGTGACAGGTTATAATGTGGGAACAGGAAAAACACCGGTGGAACTCAGTTCGGTTCCAGACCTCAATTCTTCACTCAGTGCCAAACAATACGGGACTTTTGGAGTGAATGTTTCTATTGTGAAAAACTTTTGATTCTAATCCACTGTCTTATTAGTAGCGATAGAAATCGCAAAAACAGGATTTTTAGATGAAACACAAATCGATATTATACGCCCAAAAACTTGACTTCCAATGGCCAACCTCGGATCCATTTTTGTTTTGTGTTCACCACGAAGATTTTTATCCCAAAGGCAATGGAAAGTTTGGCCCGGATGCTTCTTTACAAGGAAGGCAAATCGGCCAAGACTTTGCCGGCAAAGATGGGTGGAGGATGTACCACGGAGAAACCATTCCCGGTTTTCCTGGCCACCCTCACCGTGGCTTTGAAACGGTAACAGTTGTCCAAAGAGGACTCATTGATCATGCAGATTCCCAAGGTGCTGCCGGTAGATATGGAGATGGGGATGTACAATGGATGACTGCTGGTGCTGGAATCCAACATTCAGAAATGTTTCCTTTAGTGGATGAATCCGGTGATAACACCTTGGAGCTCTTTCAGATTTGGCTGAACCTTCCTGCAAAAAATAAATTTGTCGATCCACATTTCAAAATGTTTTGGAACAAAGACATTCCTGTGAAAGTTGTCTCGGATGCTTCTGGAAAAAAAATTAAAATCAAAACTGTCGCAGGATCTTTGTTTGGCGAAAAACCACTCGATCCTCCCCCAGATTCCTGGGCAGGTGATCCTAAAAACGAAGTTGGTATTTATATTTTGGATTTAGATCCCGAAGCCAGTTTTGTGATTCCAGGAAGTTCTGCTGGTAATAACAGAAACCTTTACTACTTCCGTGGGGAAGGACTGGTTATGGATGATGTTGTGGTTCCAGGAAAACATATGTACAATTTGACATCTGATGTTTCTGTAGAACTGAAAAACGGATCAGAACCCGGACGCATTTTGATTTTAGAAGGAAAACCGATTGCCGAACCAGTGGTGCAGTATGGGCCTTTTGTGATGAACAAACAAGAGGAAATCCAACAAGCGTTTGATGATTATCGCAAAACGCAGTTTGGCGGTTGGCCTTGGGATTCTTATGATCCAGTCCATGTTGGCAAAGGGAGATTTGCCAGACATGCGGATGGAAAGGAAGAAATTCCTACTTAAACGAGTAGGAATTTCAAATTTTCGCCTAACGGTCTGTTAGGCAACCAGTACTTGCATCTTTTACCATCTGGATGTACTTCCAAAGATATCCAGTGGTAATGCGGTATGGTGGTTTTTTCCAGGCCGCTCTTCTTTTTTCTAATTCCTCAGGTGAAATTTGTAATTCGAGTTTGTTCGTGCGAGCATCGATGAGGATTTTGTCCCCGTCTTTTACAAATGCCAACTCTCCGCCTTCCATTGCTTCTGGAGTGATATGACCCACAACAAATCCGTGGCTTCCTCCAGAGAACCTTCCGTCAGTGATGAGTGCCACATTGTCCCCAAGACCTGCTCCAATGATGGCAGAAGTTGGTTTTAACATTTCCGGCATTCCTGGGCCACCTTTAGGGCCTACGTAGCGAATGACTACTACATGACCTGGTTTGACTTTCCCATCACGAATGCCTGTATTGGCTTCCACTTCGGAATCAAAACAAATGGCTTTTCCTTCGAACATTTCCCCTTCGTGGCCAGTGATTTTTGCCACTGCCCCTTTTTTGGCGATATTGCCATAGAGAACTTGAATATGACCTTCTTTTTTAATGGGGTTACTGACTGGTCGGAGTAAGTCCTGGTCACTCGGAAGATCAGGAAGGCCTTCTAAATTTTCTGCGATGGTTTTTCCAGTGACTGTCAAACAAGATCCGTCAATCAAACCTTCGCTTAACATGAATTTCATGATAGCAGGTGTTCCCCCGATGGCATGAAGGTCTTCCATAAGATACTTTCCACTTGGTTTCATATCCGCAAGGAGTGGGGTTGTATCGGTTACTTTTTGAATTTGTTCCAAATCAAGAGGAATCCCCATTGTCCTTGCAATAGCAATCATATGTAAGGCTGCATTTGTGGAACCACCGAGAATGGTGACAACTCGAAGTGCATTCAAAATAGATTTAGGAGTGATGATATCAGAAGGTTTGATGTCCTTTTCTAAAAGATTGTACATATACTTTCCAATATTCATACATTCTTTCTTTTTTTCTTCACTGCGAGCAGGAGAAGAAGAACTATAAGGCAAACTCATTCCCATCACTTCGATGGCTGTGGCCATAGTGTTGGCAGTGTACATTCCACCACAAGCTCCAGGACCCGGGCAGGAATTTTTTATGACTTCTTTAAAATCATCTTCTGTGATTTTGCCGTTAATTTTTTTTCCGTAAGCTTCGAAGGCAGATACAATATTTAATTTTTCACCTTTGTAATGACCACCATTGATGGTTCCACCGTATACCATGATGGATGGGCGATTGAGTCTAGCCATTGCCATGATAGCACCTGGCATATTTTTATCACAACCTGCAGCAAAAAGAAGACCGTCATAATAGTGAGCACCAGCAATGGTTTCAATGGAATCGGCAATGATTTCTCTGGATGGTAAGGAATAACGCATCCCATCATTTCCATTAGTAATCCCATCACTCACACCGATGGTGTTAAATAGTAAACCAACCATTTCTTTTGTGTCTAATACACTTTTCTTTTGTAAGGCAGAAAGAGTGGTTAGGTGCATGTTACATGGATTTCCATCAAATCCTGTACTTCCAATTCCGATGAATGGTTTGTTCAGATCTTCATAAGGAACTCCGGATCCAATGATCATTGCTTGAGAAGCAGGAAGGGATTCGTCTTGGGTAAGAGTGCGGCTATATCGATTCAAAGTCATAAAATTCAATTTCCTTTGGATTAAAGACAAAATGTGGGATGGCAAGGTTAAGGAAAGCGGATTTTGAATTTATGGATGAACGATTTCGACCAGGATTTTATTCTCATTGTTTCCCTGTGCTAGGTCTTTTTCCCAATCCTTAAACTCTAAATTCAAACAGCTGTTAGCACGATCACGATTGGCTTGGGGTAAAAAAGTATTGGCAGAAATGGTTTTTGCAGCTTTTGCAATTTTTCCACGAACTGACTCTAACCACTGGATTTCCGTAAAGGTAGCAAACCTTGTTCCTGCTGATGTTTGGAATCCTTCTAATTCACAAGTTTCCACAACTTGGAAAGTATATTGCGATTTAAAACTATCTATATTAGCAACCGTAGTTGCTTTCAAACTCAAAACACCTGAGAGGGCAATTGATTCTTGGCAATCGGTGGTTCTAGCCTGAATGATTCTAGTATCATTTAGAATAACGTTCAATTCACTTTGAGTGAGAATGAGTTGGTTTACATTACAAATTCCCAAAGGCCGCCGGCTACAAAATCGGTTATTGGAACTTAAAGTTGTGTTTGTTTTGATACAATTACCAGACTGCCGGACCAAATACAAAGTAGTGAGAGAAACGGTTTGTTTGTTTTCCTCTTCTTTTTGTTTTTCATCTCCATTTTCAAAACAAGAAATCAAACAAAGTAACAAACTGAATCCAATGGTAAATTTTTTCAAAATCTTACCTCAATACCAATATTGACAAGAGGGATGATTGCCATTTTTCCATTTGGTGTTTGGGAAACAATATAAGGAGAATTAACAGTATCATAAGTGGGGGCAGGGTTTTGGTTTCTTTGGAAATTTTTTGTGTTATCAAATTCAAAACCGGCCTGGTTTCTGCGGCCATAAAAATTCACAAATTCTATATAGGTATTGATGTAACCCCAAGAAAAATTTTCGATTCTATCAATCCGCAAATCAAACTGGTGGAAAGGCAAAAATCTGTCGCTGTTATAATTTCCAGAATAATTGGGAAAATATAAATTCAAACCAAATGTAGCCGCTTGACTTGCCCGTGTAGCGCTTGTAATGGGAGTGTATGGAGTCCCCGAAAAATATCGAAACCTTCCCCCCACCATCCATTCCGGATTGAATTTATAACCAAATACAATATTCAAAATATGAGTTCTGTCCAAATCATACAATTGTTCTTTGTCGTTATTGTAAATGACCTCTAAATTATTATCATCATAATAATTGATATAGTTGGTCCCCATTTTTGCTTGGGCAAGTAGAGTCCTAGAATTATTGAGTAAGGTTCTGTTTCTGGTTTCATCACTACTCAATCTGGATTGGTTATTGATACGTTTGGTGATGGAATTTGTGTAGGAGATCCAACCAAAAAGTCCGGACTGTTCTCTTGGATCTTTTGTTTTTTTAATAAAAATTTCCACACCTTCCGAATGCCCATAACCCGCATTGGAATAATTTAGATTTTTAGGAGTGATGGGGTTTGCTAAAACTTTTGCCGTTTCATTCACAAAAACACGTGTATCATTATTAAGAGCATACGGATCCACAATATAAGAGTCGGGAACGATGATGTTTTGAAAGATATTCCGAAAACCTTCGATTTTAATTTGCCAATTGTTTGCAAATTCTTGGCTCACACCAATCGAATTGTGTTCGGCTCTTTCCATAAAAAGATTTGGATTTCCTGACTTAGCGGACAAAGCTTCCACTGAAACTGGCGCATTGTAATGGATTCCATGTCCCGCCATAATCCCAGTTTTTGTGGATTCAAATAAATAACCACCAGTGATCCTAGGTGCTAAATTGGTTTCATTACTTCCTGAATAATGATCCACTCGCGCACCTGGTGTTAGGCGAAATCCTGCATATTTAAATGGAAGTTCTGCATAAGCGGATTTTTCTCTGTATCGAATTCGATCTCCGTCAATCACAGACCGGAAAGCTGCATTGGAATTCAAAAGATCATTAAAGATATTATAAAATAATCGATTATAAGAAGAGATATTTTCTCCCTTGAGAGTGGTCTCTCGGAACCGGCCTTGAACCCCAGCTTCTAGTTTGAGATGTTCCTCCCAAAGTTCCCATTCAAATGCATTTTGGACATAGGTGATTGTATCTGTAGTCCTGTTTTGTAACCCAAATATGTTTTCAGCAGTCAGTGGATTTGTAAATCGGAGTTCGAAAAACTCATTAAAGGAAGTGCGTGAATAAGAGATTGTATTTCGAAATGTTTTCCCTTTCCAAACGTAACGAATGGCATCCGTGCGAAACATTCGGTCGAGTCCAGTTGGGGGACGCGGGTCACCTCCTCCTCTTTCCAAATCCGCTTGGGCTTTGGTATAGGCTTGTCTATCTCTCGTTCCAAAAGTTTGAACAGAGAGTCTATGTTCCGCAGTAATATCCCAAATCATTTTCCATTGGTAATCCTGGTATTCTGCGAATTTCGCATCCTCTGGAATTCCTTGTGGGTATGCTTGTAATAATACTACGTTAGGATAGTTTTTTCTACCCGAACTAATCATAGCAAGTCCAGGGAGGATTTTGGTTTGGTTATAGATGTCAGATAAAAACAAATTTGTATTGATGACTGTTTTATTTTCATCCACACGATCCGTTCCTTCAATGGCAATGATTCCACCAGTCGCATAACCATATTTAGCTGGAAATGCTCCCGTAAACACATCAAAGGATTTGATTAAATTGTTATTTAAAACAGATGATTGGTTTCCTAAATGAAAAGGATAGGGAAGTGGAAATCCATCGAAGTAATATTGGTTTTGTCTTGTACCACCGCCACGTAATGACAAGTCCCCTCTTTCACTATTGGAATAAGGGTTCCCTGTGAGTAAGTTGGTTCCAATGTTTGTAAACACGGAAGGTAAAATTCCCACAGGGGCTCCAATCACAACGCCCGGAATGGTTTGTAAGGCTTTTAGTGAATCGCCGGAAACACCTGGAAGGCGTTTGATTTCATCTTGTACGAGTCCATACCGCGAAAGTGGAGTTTTGTCTCTTTCCCCGCTGACTAAAATTCCTGCTAGGTTAGCTTCGGAAATGGTAATGAGGATGACTTGGCCTTTAAACCGAACTTCACGAAATACAGATTCCGTCCTGTCGGCTGTGGAAATTTTGATTTCATAGTATCCAGGCTCGGGAAATCGAAGTTTGGCGATCCCCTCTTCATTTGAAACTCCAGTTGTTTTCCCTTTTTTGGAAATCACTACTGCGTTGGTAACTGGTTTTCCTGAGTTGGATTTCACAATTTGAAATACAACCTCTAGATTGCCATCAGCCAAAGAAGGGCGAATCCAACTAAAAAGTAAAATGAGTATTAGTAACCTGGTGATTTTCATTTAGATGATGGGATCAAACTTTCGGCAATTCGGTATAATTCATCTAATGACCTTTTATCATCAAGCAAACGATATCCTTGCAGGACCCCTTCATAAACAAAAAATAAATGTTTTGCAAGCAATCGACAGTCCACTTTGGAAATTAAATGACCATTTTGGACCGACTCTTTTAGATATTCTTCCAAACAATCGATGGTTCTATTTGCGATTTCTTCAATTTCTTTCTGAATTTCCAATTCATGGGGTGCAATTTGTGCGCGGAAGTTTGCCATTCCACACCCAAAAAGTTGGGACATCCGAGCTTCCCTAGAAAGAATACGAACCCAGGCCTTTACAAAATCCAGTGGTTTCGGATTTCGTTTCATTAAGGATTTGAGTAGGGTTAAATTTTCATCGGAATAGATCCGAA
Source organism: Leptospira congkakensis (assembly GCF_004770265.1). Lineage (NCBI taxonomy): Bacteria > Pseudomonadati > Spirochaetota > Leptospiria > Leptospirales > Leptospiraceae > Leptospira > Leptospira congkakensis. The sequence goes on along the minus strand of NZ_RQGQ01000017.1, from coordinate 604,098 downwards.
TCACTTCCTTACCCAACATTTCCTTGGAATCAAAATGTTGGTACAAACTGGCCTTAACTGTTTTTGCTTCCTCCACAATTTGATTCAGTCCTGTCCCTGAGTACCCTTGTTTTAAAAAGAGGTTCCGGCTGACTTGTAAGAGGCGGACGCGGGTTGGTTCCTTTTTCATCTACCCTACAAACTGTCAATCCACCAAAACTAGGCAAACATTATACCAACTGGTATGTATAAAAATGCTTGCCCAATACATACCGACTGGTATGTATATTCCTCAGGAGAAAATCCCATGAACTTAGAAATGATATCCATACATGAAATCGCTACTTCTGTTACGGAAGCTTTAGAAACAAGACATAGCATTCGCGATTACCTTCCAAAATCCATTCCGAATGAAATCCTTCAAAAGGTTTTTGGAAAAGCCCTACGTTCCCCTAGCTGGAAAAATTCCCAACCTTGGAAGATACATATTGTGAGTGGAGAAAAACGGAACCAACTCTCACAGGAATTGGTAAAAGCCGCTTACGAGTCTGCACCAAAACCAGAAACCAATTGGCCAGAGTCTTACCCGAGTGATGCGAAAAAACGAATGTTTGATTTGGGGATGAAAATTTACGAAATAGCAGGGATTGAAAGAAAAGACAAAGAAGCAAGGAATCAGTTTATGCTTCGCAATTTTGAATTTTTTGGAGCTCCTACTGCTGTCTTCATTACATCCAAATTTGATCTAAATTATTATGTGGGAATTGATTTGGGATGTTTTCTCCAATCCGTTCTGCTTTTAGCAAGGGAAGAAGGTTTGGGAACTTGTGCGCAAGCATCTCTTGGCTCCTTTCCTGATGTAGTTAAAAATTCATTAGGTTTACCCGCCGAAGAAAAAGTGATTTTGGGATTGAGTATTGGGTATCCAAAACCAGATTCCAACCTCAACCGTTTCCACACACCACGAGAATCAGCCGAAGAATTAATTCGTTTCTATTGAAAAAGGATTTCTACTCAAGCAAGTTTGGTATAAAATAGAATCACTGATTCATTCAGAACAGAGGAGTCATATGTATACCAAAAATTTCTGGAACGAACGTTATGCGAACGAAGAATATGTGTATGGCAAAGAACCAAATGAATTTTTACGTTCGCGACTTCCTAATTTAAAAAAAGGAAGGATTTTATTTCCTTGCGAAGGGGAAGGAAGGAACGCCGTATTTGCTGCGGGCCTCGGTTGGGAGGTATTTGCCTTTGACCAATCGGAATCTGGAAAAGAAAAAGCAATCGCCCTTGCGAACGAAAAGAATGTTTCCATTCACTATGAAATTTCGGATGTCCTAGGTTATCCTTATGCACCAGAACAAATGGATATGGTTGCTCTTATCTTTTCACATTTTCATAAATCCATACGCACAACGGTTCATAGGAATTGTGTCCGCACCTTAAAACCAGGTGGGATTTTGTTATTGGAGGCCTTTTCACCAGATCAACTACAATACACATCCGGTGGTCCTAAAGATCCTGACATGCTTTGTCATTTGAAGGACTTACGAATGGATTTTTCCGAAATGAATGTTGAATACGAAGAAGCTCTTGAAACTGAACTGAATGAAAGTCCGTTCCACAAAGGAAAAGCTGCCATCGTCAGATTGGTTCTTCGAAAAAACTAATTTAGTTTTTACTTTTAAGTTTTCAAATCCATGATTCTATTTTTCTCACTGATAGTGGGAGAAAAGATTTATGAAGTTTAGCAAGTTATGGATTTCGGCCTTAGTAATTACGGTATTCACTGTCCAATGTTCATTTGGTCAAAAAGTAAAGTATGCCGAACTAAAAAAGGCCTATCCGAAGGTAGATTGGGAAAACCGCAAAGCTGAAGCAGTAAAACTTTTATCGGATCTATTAAAAATTCCTTCAGTTCGTGGAAATGAAATCCAAGTAGCCAAATACATACAAGCAGTCCTTTCAAAAGAAGGAATTCCTTCACGATTGGTTTTTGATCCTAAACATCCAACTAGACCCAACTTAATTGCAGAATTACAAGCAACGGTTCCTAATCCAGAACCAGGGATCATCCTTGCAAACCATTTGGATACAGTAGAATTTGATTCGAAAGAATGGAAAGTAAACCCTCTATCTGGAACAGTAAGTGAAGGCAGAGTTTGGGGTCGCGGAGCCATTGATATGAAAGGAATGGCCGTTATGGAATTACTTGCCTTTTTAGAAATCAAACGTTCAGGAATTCCAAGAACTAGAAAAATCATGTATTTAGGATTAGCCGATGAAGAATCGGGGTCTGTGTTAGGTGGTAGGTATATGACAACTGCCCAAAAACATTTACTCCAAGGTTACGAATATGCCATCAATGAAGGTGGTGTTGCCACAAGAGACATTGTCATTCCAGGAGCCACAATCTTTAACATCCAATATGCGGAAAAAGGAAATATTTGGTTACGGGCCAAAATCACCGGAACCAGTGGACATGGATCTACTCCTCCCAACCAATACCCTGCCCTTTCTTTAATCCAATTTTTTAATGAAGTGAGAGAACTTGAATCTGATATTCGTATCACAGAAGAAACGGATGCTTTCTTTTATCAATTGGGTACTATCAGTTCTTTTCCCAATTCATTTTTTCTTAAAAATGCTAGAAACCCTTTGATCAAACCATTATTACACGGAACGATTCGAGGAAATCGTCACCTAACTGCCATGACAACCAATACTAAATCTATAACGGGATTTCGTACGACAGAAGGGGAAGGTGGAGAAAATGTAATCGCAGGCGAGGCTTCGGGCAGACTTGATATCCGAACATTACCTGGTGTGGACATTCAAGACTTTGCCAATAAGGTAAAAACAATTGCGGAAAAGTATAAGGCAGAAGTAACTTTTACCGATATCAATCCAACAGATATATCTCCCATCAACACTCGTCTTTTCAGCACATTGGCAGCCGTTTCTGTAAACAAATTTCCAAATAGTACGGTGACTCCGTTTCTTTCTCCTGGAAAAACGGACAATTCGTACTTAAGAAGATTGGGAATTAAATCCTATGGTTTGATTCCAGCAGTTCTCAAATCAGAAGACATAGATGGAATGCATGGAAAAAACGAAAACATGACGGTTGATAATTTGGAACTTGGGACTAAGATTCTTTTTGAAACCTTGGTGGAGATGAATCAGTAGAGTAAAAATATTTTGAACAATATATACTTAAGACGGAAAAAAAAGATCATCATTCAAGGGAAAAACAACCAACTTGAAGATGTCTATATTTCTACCTTATTAAAGAACGTTGAAAATTTAGGTTATACATTCTCTGCAGAAATCATCGAGATATTAAGAACTTACTCAGTCGATGAAATTGAAGAGTTCTATCGTGAGATTATAGGTAATTTAAAACAATTACTGGGAGATCATGTTAGCTTTAAGCCCATGTACCCGAATTTCCCCAGACAGGTAATGGAGGCTAAAGAATCAGAATTATATCTAAATGCTTGGCTTCATTATTTTGGCGATTGGTTAGGGATTAGAATATTACCTCAATATTTAAAAGAACCAAGACCAACTTTAAAAGATAATATTAACTTAAAAATTATCGAGTTAGGCAACGTTCAAGATTTCAACCTTATATTTACTAGAGTTGTTGGTTCAAATATTCCTGTTTCAGAAATAGACAAAGTAGATATTGAATGGTTTGTAAAACATTATCAAGATTCTACTATCAAGTATCTTCCAAATGATATCCCCCTAAAGGAGAATATTGCATTTATTGGAGCCTCTTTAACTAAATATACTAATATTGCCGATTCCTTTATGAGAGAAAATTTTAAAACGGCGACTGACATACTTCGTTATATAACGGTTTTATCAGACGGAGACGTAAGTCTTTCAGAAAATACAAAATTTAAAAATATTAAAAAAAGAGACCGTCGACTCATATTATCCTTACTTGAGAATTGTACTTCGATAACAGAAGATATGTTGCGTTACCGTGAACAATGGAAACGAATTGGAGAAAAAATTCATCCATCTGAATATAAAAATAAATTTCCAAAGTGTTATGAAGCATTCGACGTTATTAGAAATGACAAACCATTTGAAACATTCAAT